>CAZVBP010000026.1:0-12214 GCA_964625515.1 uncultured Gammaproteobacteria bacterium | reverse complement strand
CATATGACCCTCTACGAACAGATCCGGGAAGACATGAAAAATGCCATGAAGAACAAGGATTCGGCCACGCTCGATACTGTGCGCATGCTGCTGTCGTCCGTAAAGAACAAAGCCATTGATCTTGGCAAAGAGCTGGAGGATGCGGATGTTGTTGCGGTGATTAAGAGCGATGTGAAGAAGCTGAAGGACGGTTTAGAAATGTTTGCGAGCAATGCACGTGAGGATTTGGCAGAGAAGGCGCGCGCGGAGATTGCGACGCTTGAGAAGTATTTGCCCACACAGATGACCGAGGAAGAGCTCGAGAACCGCGTGCGCGCCAAACTCGCAGAGCTTGGCATCACCGATTTGGCGAGCGTTGGCAAAGCAATGGGCGCCTTGATGGCGGATTTGAAGGAGGCAGCCGATGGTTCACGTATCAAAGGGATGGTGGATAAAGTGCTTGGAAAGAAGTAATGAGACAAAATGAGAAGGTCCTTAAAGCGCCGGGAATTGACTTCCGGCGCTTTTGCTTTACATTGAAAGGGCTTCCACTCCCGGAAGCGCCCTCTTTCCGACCACTCTCGGAATCACAGGAGTTCCTCATGACGACCAGTTCTACGACCGGTGATGTTCCCGTCCCCTCCGATTCCGATCGCCAGGTTTGTATCACGCCGCTGGTGGAAGCACTTGTGGCGATCGGTTGTCACACGTTGTTCAGTCAAATGTCCGCTCAGCAATTTCGCGAGAAGTGGCCCACGCATGTTGTGCGGCCAGAGGGGTACGATGGGTACCTCCCCCTCCTTGTGTGCCCGATCCAAGCGCTCATCAAGTACGGAGAAGACTTCGTCGTCGCGAACCGCGCTCTTCCGGCCGGTTCGCCGGGAACGAAAGGTTGCCCGAGTTGGTACGTGGCATGGGTTCGACTTGTTGGGCATCGGATCATCGCCAATCAGCTTCAGAACGTTGTGGGGCTTCGGGAGGGTGAGGTGTGGCTCACTGTGTGTGAGGCGGGAACGCTCACCGCGCAGTATCCTCGCGAGACTGAATCGTGGGACATCTACGTGTTGGGATCGTACCCGAAAGACAGACGGGGCAGGTACCTGCTGCTTCATTGGACGGGAGCAGCCCCCAACCTCACGAGGAAGATCTCTGGTGTTTCGGGGAGGATGTGGTTCCCGAACCGGTGTGCGGTGGTTCGCGGGGCGATTTTCACCCCGGTGTTCCCCAAACCGAAAGAGTAGTGCCTCTGTCACCACGAACGACGGGCCGCCCACTAGGATCTGATCCTGGTGGGCGGTGTTCGTTTTGAGGTGATACGATGAGGGGGAAGAGATTTCTTGCTTATGTCTACACTTCATCGTGCCATTCTTACCGATCTAATTCACTTCTCTGCGAGTAAGCGCGAGGCGGAGGATAGGATGACGGAACTGGAAGAACTCGTCCGCACGTACGGGGGTGTTGCGGTGGTGAAGGCTATTCAGCGGCGCGCAAAGCCGGATAGTCAAACGTTTGTGGGCAAGGGGAAGGTGGAGGAGATTGGCACATGGGCAAAAGATTTGCATGCCGACCTTTTGGTGGTGAACCACACCCTTAAGCCGCAGCAGATGTACAACCTGGAGGAAGCGTTGCGCCCGCATCATGTGATGGTGTGGGATAGGATCGATCTCATTTTGAATATTTTTGAAAAGCACGCGCGCACGCAGGAAGCAAAGCTCGAAATTGCGCTTGCGCGGTTGCGGCACATGGGACCACGCATTTACAACATGGGCGCACAGCTTGGCAGACAGCGTGGTGGCACCGGCACACGTGGCGGAAGCGGGGAAGGGAATACGGAGGCAATGAAGCGCCATTTGCGGGATCAGGAGCGTGCCATTTTGGAGAAGCTCGAGAAGTATCAGGGCGTGCGCAATTTGCAGCGCGAGCGGCGGGAACGCATGGGGGAGCGCACGGTGGCGCTTGTTGGCTACACAAACGCGGGGAAGACGTCGCTCTTAAATGCGCTCACAAAGCGTAAGGAATACGCTGCAAACGCGCTGTTTGCCACGCTCGATACCCGCGTGGGGGAGCTGTATCTTCCTGCCCTTGAAGGGACAGCGCTTCTCTCGGACACGATTGGATTCATTCAAGGATTGCCGCCGTCGCTCATTGCGGCGTTTCGCTCCACGCTTTCGGAAGCGATCGGCGCCGATGTGGTGCTGCACGTGATTGATGCCGCGGACGACAAGCGCGATATGAAGATTGCGGTGGTTGATGAGATATTGTCCGAGCTTGGTGTTCCAGAGGATCGACGGTTGCGTGTGTATAACAAGATTGATTCGATGAATACGCAATCGTTCTCGTTACCCGACGGTGCTCTTGGAGTGTCGGCGCTCACGGGCGACGGGCTTGATGCGCTCCGCAACGCAATCGCAAATCGTTTTCCCCAAGGCACGTGAGAGGGGGTGAAGAGAAATAATGTACAATAGAGGCATTCGGTGAATACCAATCATCGTCACCCCATGCCTGTGTTGTCTCCAACGTTTTTGCGCACGCTTCGTCGCGGTTCCATGATTGCCGCGGCCGGGCTTTTCTTCATTGTTCCTGCAATCGCCTTTGGTGCAGATGACGCCCTCACATCGGTGGGCACCACTGCTGATTTGGGGGATGCGGATCTCATGGCGATTATTGGAAAGATTATCGCAGTGGTGCTGAGCGTGCTCGGCGTCATCTTTTTAGTGCTCATGGTGTATGCCGGAGCTATTTGGATGACGGCAGGTGGTGATGGAAAGCGAGTGGATAAAGCAAAGGGCATTTTAATTAATGCGGTGGTTGGATTGGTGATTGTATTGTCGGCGTACGCAATCTCAACATTTGTCTTAAATCTTCTTGGTGGTGCAACGGACGGATCGAGGAACGGAAATCCGAGCGGATCGGTTTCCGTGGAGCGATTGTCAAATTCTCTTGGCTCTGGCGCAATTCGCGACCACTATCCCGCTCGGAGCGCAACCGATGTTGCGCGGAACACGCGAATCTTCGTTACATTCCGGGACGCCATGAATCTTGAATCGTTTATCACGGGCTACAACACGAATGGCACGCCGCTTGATACAAGCGACGACACCCCAGCATTGGCGATCAATGCCGATAACGTGAAAATTTATGTTCGCGACAGTGGCGACGGCGCTGCGCTGACCAACGTTGCGGTGAATTTTACGGACGATCTCACCACGCTCGTTTTTAATCCTTTTGATTATCTTGGTTCTCCAACTGCAGACGTGACGTACGCGGTGTATTTGAGTGATTCTATCGAGAATGCGGATGGCGAGCGCGTGCTCGATGATGGCGGGTACATTTGGTACTTCACCACCGGAACGACGATTGATACCACACCGCCCACGGTGGAAAGCGTGACGCCGGTAAATGGCGCAACGAAAGATCGCAACATCAGCGTGCAGATGACGTTCAGTGAGGCGATCGATCCCACGTCGGCCACAGGAATCCGTGAGGCGACTAGTGGATTTTCGAATATTCAGGTTGCTGGGCAAAATGGTGTTCCTGTTGCGGGAACGTACGCAATCTCGAATAACTATCAATCGGTCACGTTTACATCGGCAACACCATGCGGAACAAACTCGTGTGGTGAAACCATCTACTGTCTTCCTGGTGGTGAGGCAATTGACGCGACGGTATTTTCCGCAACGCCAACGAGCAGCAGCGATCCTGCAGCATTGGTTTATCCGTATGATGGGGTTGTTGATACATCAGGAAATGCACTCGACGGAAATGCCGATGGCGCCGTTGTGCAGAATGATGATTATGCATGGCGGTTTACCACCACGAACACCATTAATTACGACATTCCGGTGGTGGAGAGTATCGCGCCGGATTTGCGTGAAGAATTCGTCGCGCTTGATCAGGATATTACGATGCGGTTTGACTCACTCCTCATGTCGTCAACGGTCAATTCGTCCAATATTGCAATTGAGAATGCCGAAGTGCCAACCGGCGATGATCACGAGCTGTGGTACACGTTTGACGTGACATCGTATACATCCACCGATGAAGAGGTGCTCACGGCGTCGCAGATCCCTGCGTATTCACTCGTCACGATTCGTCATGGCACGTTCCTTGCGTCCGATAGCGCTGCCGGAACGTCGTACATGTATGGCGTGACCGCGAACAGTGGCGTGAAAAACGAGTATCAGAACTGCTTTGTTCCAGGTATGGGGCCAAACGTGGTGGGCGGATCCTGTAACCCCAATGATTCTTCCTCGCAATGTTGTGCCGTTGATGCCGACACTCCGTACTGTTGTAACGGTACTGAGCAAAGCGCAGCGTGCACACTTCTCTAATCGATGCTTGTGAAATCCCTCTTCCGCACTCTTGCAGGTCTTGGCCTCGCGCTCACCATGAGCGTTGGGGCCCTTGGCGTTTTTCATCCCGCGCCCGTGTTTGCAGCAGATGATGCGCTCACCACGGTGGGAAATGAAACGGGGCTCGGTGCAGAAGATCCAAAGATTATCGTCGGCAACATTATTCGCACTGCACTTGGTGTACTGGGGATTATTTTGGTGATCGTGGTGATTTACGGTGGATTTGTATGGATGACGGCTCAGGGCGATCCGGAAAAAGTGGATAAAGCGAAAAAGATTTTAGTGAATGCGGTGATTGGATTGATCATCATTTTGCTGTCGTGGAGTATTGCAACGTTTGTGATTCGTGCGCTCACGGGTGCCACCGGGGGTGATGGTAGTGGAAGCGATGGCGGAAGCACCTATACGCCGAGTTTGGGCGGGAAGAGTTCTGTAGGATTTGTTGTCACAGGCTTTTCGCCAGAAGGCGCAGTATCGATTCGTAACATTCAGCCACGGATCATATTTAGTCGTGCTGTTGATACGACGACTGTTGAGGGAAATATCACGATCACCGATGCTGCTGGCGTTGCGGTGTCGGGTGCGTTTACTGCATCGGGAAACACGGTGAAGTTCACGCCAGATACTCCTTGTCCCGAACCCGATGAGGATCGTTTCTGTTTTGCGGAAAACACGTCATATATCATCACTGCAACGGAATCGGTCTTGAGTACCAAGGCGGAGCCGCTTGATTGTAGCGATGATGCATGTTCGGCAACATTTACGTCTGGAACAATTGTGGACACCGAAGATCCCGATGTTTCCGTGACCTATCCAGAAAGCGGTGACAACGTCGCAAGCGCATCGTGGCTTGATGTGCAAGCGCTCGCCACCGATGATGCGGGGCTTTCGAGTGCTGATTTTACGGTGGACGATGTGTGGTACGACAGCATTCCTGCAGCAGGAGCACTCACGGAGACATTCTTCTCCGCAAACATTTCTACGGAATCGTTCGTCGATGGCGAGTATTACACGATTGAGGTGACGGCATTCGATCTTGCGGGGAATGAGGATTCCGACGATGTTCGCGTGCGCGCTCGCCCGGCAATGTGTTTTAACGGCGTGCTCGACACGAGCAACGGGGAAACGGATATTGATTGTGGCGGTGAATCGTCGAGCGCGAGCTATTGTGGTGCATGTGATGGCTCGAGCTGTACAGAAAATTCGGAGTGTTCCAGCGGCTCGTGTTCGAATGGAGCGTGCCAAGCGAGCCCGAGTATCACTGGCGTTGCACCGCAAGATGGTGCCCCGGGAACATACGTCACCATTACGGGAACCGATTTTGGATCTGCCACAGGGACGGTGCTTTTTGTGGACGATGTGGGGACCGGAACTATTGTTGCCGATGTTCTTGCGTGTGGTGATGGCTGGAGCGACACGCAAATTGTGGTTGCAGTGCCAGAGGGCGCAAGCGACGGGCCGATCACGATTACGACAAGTGCCGGAACATCCGATGCAACCGATGATGCGAACGGCGCTGCGGTTCCCAATTTTGATATCAACGATGTTGAGCATCCAAGCTTGTGTGCACTTTCCGAGTATTCCGGTGTTGCAAATGACGCGCTCACGATTGACGGCGCGAACTTTGGCAATGCACGAGGTTCGTCGATGGTGTACTTTTCTACTCATGAGGCAGGATCGTATACCGCGTGGAGCGATGCATCGGTGGGCGTAACAGTTCCATCCACGAACGACGGTATTTATGAGGTCTTCATGGTGGAGAATGGGATTACGTCGAATACGTTGTATTACTCGGTGATTGATGAGGTTCAAGATTCGTCCACTATTACCACCATGAGTCCAACGTCCGGTGGTATTGGCCAATACGTCACAATTTCCGGAACGAATTTTGGTTCTGGCACGGGCACGGTTAAATTCACGAGTGGCGCCGGAGCCGTTGCGATTGCGAGTGTGGATTTCCCCGATGAATGCGTAGATGATATTTGGGATACGGATCAGGTGACGGTGATTGTTCCTGAGGAGTTTCAAAATGGCGATCCACTCACGGAAGGGCGCTACGATGTGACCGTGACGAGTAGCACGGGGGTTGTGTCGACGTCGTCGACATTTACTGTGACGAATAGCGCGCCAACACCAGGAATTTGCGCCCTGAATCCTGAGCAAGCGGATGTGGGGGAGTCGGTGACCATTTACGGCGACAATTTTGGTGGCGCGGTCGATCTGGTCACATTCCATGACGGCGTGTCGACTGCTGCGGCGACAACATGGACGAACGACATGATTGTGGTTCCTGTTCCTGCGGGGGCGGCGACCGGTCCGTTGAGCGTGACCGTTGCAGGCGTGGAAGGAAATGCAATGAATTTTGCGGTCGGAGCAAGTGCGGGCACGGTGACTGCGGCAGGCGTTCAAGCTGCATACGCGTGGAGTTTCTCCACGGGAGATATTTTAGATGTGCCCCGTGTGGTGCGCGCATGTACTGCGGATACTGTGTCTGCGGTGCCGAACAATTCTTTCTCATCGGCGGCAGATATTTGCGTGAACGCGGTGGTGTATGCGGAGTTCACCACGCTCATGAACGAAGCAACCGTTGAATCAGCGGTTTCGGTGGAGCGATGTACCGCACCAGTGAGGAGCACCGCGGACGATCCATGTGCAACCACAGAGCCGGTTGCCGGCATTGCGACTGCCGACTCTTCCGCATCTGCAACGCGTGTGACGTGGACTCCCGCAAGCGCATTTTTGCCAAGTACCACATATCAGGTGACGATGAACACCACTGCACTCTCAACGGACGGTGTTGCGTTGGCATCGGCAGAAGAATGGGAGTTCACTACGTCATCGTCCACCGCGCAATGTGTGGTGGATCGTGTCACGGTTTCGCCATCGCAGGAAACGTTGACCGAAGAAGGAGCAACAACGGGTTTTGGTGCCAATGCCGGCACGGGATGTGTGGTTGTGGATAGCGCGGACTATACGTGGGACTGGAGTGTGGATAGTTACTCATTCGTTGACTTTACCTCGACCGCTGACGACGCCTGCACCGGTGATCCTACCGCGTGTGCCACCGTGGAGGCGCTTGCAGAGGGCACGACCGTGGTGACGGCGACGGCATTGAACGCTGCTGGCGGTGGTAACGTTTCCGACAGTGCAGACGTTGTGGTGAATTTCTCGGATCCATATGTGCTTGATTATTGGCCAAACTGTACCCAGGCGTGCACTAACGCTGCAATCCGCGCTGAATTCAACACTGCAATGAATGCGGCGGATATTACGACTGGCGGCAACATTGCGCTTTATCAATGTGCAAGCGAATTGTGCACCGCGCTCACGCTTGTTGATACCAACCCTGATTGCGTGTACAGCCCAGATGATGCAACGCGATGTATTGGTTTCGATTTTGGCACGCAGTCGCTTGCGCCATCGAAGTTTTATCGCGTGGTTGTGTCTGGTGACATCACAAGTACAAGCGGTGTTGCGCTGATTCGTACGAATTACGGCCCGGATTTTTCTTGGACGTTCCGTGTGCGCGAAGATGCAACCGCATGCGCCGTGGAACGCATCACCGTTTCTCCAGAAAACATCGTTGCTGATGCCATTGGTGATCGTGCAACGTTCACCGCAACGGCATACGGCGGTAGCGATTCCTGTTCTGCGTCTGGGCAGACGCTGGCAGGAGATGCGTATAATTGGACATGGACAAATCCGATTGACGATGCGGACCAAAACGCATCGACCGACGAACATACTGCAGCGTGGTACACCATCTCGAGCGCATTGCTCGATGGAGGAATTTCCGCCGTTGCCGAGGGGTGTTCTGCGTTGTGTACCCCAATCGGAAGCGCGCCGTACCAAGCGGTGTGTGGCGATGGCACGCTTGATCAAGATGCAAACGGAAGTGGGGAAGAGTGTGACGATGGGAATACCACAGATCACGACGGGTGTTCATCAACCTGTTTATATGAAGGGAGTGTGGCCTGTGCAATGGCGTGCAGCGGCAGTGGGTCCACGTGCACCACAACGAGCGATTGTGCGGAAACATGTGATACGTCGCGATCGGTGTGTACGCTCAGTGGTACGGCATGCACCACGAATGTGGATTGTCCGTTCTTTTCCTCGACATGCGGTCCGGTCGGAACAAATTGCTGTGGCAATCGCACGATTGAAACAGCGAGCGATATTGCGGAAGACTGCGACGATGGCAACATGATCGACGGCGACGGCTGCTCGGCGTCCTGTATTGCGGAAGGGTCCACCGCGGTGGGCGCAACATGCGGAAACAATGACATTGCGTACGATACGGTCACGGGTGCGGGAGAAGAGTGTGACGATGGGAATAATGCAAGCGGCGATGGATGCTCGCGGCAGTGTTTGCGTGAGGGATCGCAGAGTCTTGCGTCGCTTGGCGGTGCGCTGTGTGGCGATGGCGCAATTACTTCACCGTACGAAAGCTGTGATGATGGGAATACTGTCGATAATGACGGATGTTCGTCCGCTTGTGTTCGTGAGGGGCTCTCGGCATGTACGCTTGCCACCGATCTGCGTTGTTGTGGAAACGGCATTGTTGATGTGGATAGTTCCACCGGTGCAGGAGAGGATTGTGATGGGGGAGATGGGTGTTCGTCGCAATGCACATTGCTGGGGTCATCGATTGAGTATGCTGCCGCATCGGTATGTGGCGACGGCGTGGTTGGTGATGGAGAGCTCGCGCAATGTGAATTGGGAAGTTCGTCGGGAGATGGAAATACCGACCCAAATCAGGTTGCATATATTACCGATGATGCGGTGTATGAAGTGAGTACGGAAACACAAAAAGCGATTGCGAAAATTACGGTCACAGAGCCAAGTTCGAATTTTACCGCCACGGTTGATTACACGTTGTCATGCGCCGCGCAAAGCGATCAAGACTGTTCAGATCCCACGATGTACGGCGTGGGTGCGGCAAATTGCTGTGCGCTTCGCCCAACCGTGGTGACTGCTGCGCCGTCGGGGGCGGAGGTGTGCCGAAACGCTGCGATGTATGCGATTTTCTCCACGGAAATGGATACAAGCTCGTTCTCGGAGGCGGTGAAGGATAACGATGTCACCACGCGGAATGCACGAATGTACGCACGATTGAATCTTGGTGTGAATCAAACGTGTCCGGCGCGATACACATCCTCGAGCGTGGTTGCGCAGGGCTGGATGCAGCGTGCCGTGGGTGTGATTCGTACGTTTTTCCTTGGACCAACGGCGTCGGCCGCATCGTCCACGGATTGTATTGTTCCGGTGGGGAGTTATATTCAATCAGCAATGGGCGATGGAACGTATAAAGTGAGCATGACCTACACCGAGGCGCTCGAAGCAAATTCGTCGTACACGCTCGTTATTGAAGGTGATGACAATACCGGTGATGAGATCACCCAAGGCGTCCGTTCGCTTGTGGGCGCTGGGATGCGTGGCACTCAGTCGATTTCCTTCACGACGGGGACCGACGTGTGTTCCATCGATGTGGTGCAGGTGAATGATCTGAACGAAGAGAGCCCGGGTGTCTTTACGCAAACAGAAGAATCGCATGACTATCTTGCGACGGCGATTTCGTATGAGAGTGGGTCGGGACAAGAAATTGTTCCGTTGACTGGTGTGTACGATTGGGAGTGGAGCACATGGACCGCGGCTGACGAAACCCTTTTCACGGTTGCACAAAATGCAAGCGCGCCCGCGAATGCCACGGTCACTGCAGTGGGAGACAATGGTGAATCGACGGTTGCGGTTGTTGCAACGATTACTGCGGATACCGTGAGTGCAAGTACGGGGGAGACGGTTTCGGGGAACGCGAATGTGACGGCGTTCTTGTGTGAAAATCCTTGGCCAGCGCTCGCGAGTTATCCGTGGAGCGACGATGCGACAGGCGAAGCGAACGGTTTTGCCGATTCCGGAGCCACGGGCTACATGAATTTTGCAACGTCGTATTGTCGTGATGCAGGTGCAGACAATGTTGTCACCGATGATCTTCCATCGGTGGATGTTGTGCTTGCGCCAGCATCACCCGCATCCGGTGTGTTGAAGGAATACCTTTTCGAGATTGATGCCGACTCGTCGTCGATTGGGAGCGATTCCCGTGGAGACGCGATCGGTGTTCGTGTCATGAGCAATCCGGAATACTTGAGCCCAATGGCGTGGTATACCGCAAAAGGTTTCCGAGGAAGTCCGTCAGACGCTGAGGTGGATGGCTTTGCGGCGGTGATTGATGATCGATCAACGTATGTCGCTGCGGCAAATTCGAGCGCGGCGGGTTTGTACTCGAACATGTACATCATTTCGTATAACGAAGGAGCAACAGAGGAGACGAAGGATATTTATCAGCAAATGCTGGCGAACATCTCGTTCTTGTTGAACGTTCCGGATGTGCGTGTGTGTGCGACGAGTGGGAATGCATGTACGTCGGATTTTGATTGCTCCGTTGCCGACGGGGAAGCGTGTGGATCCGATAAGCTGAAAATTCTCCGTGATACGAAGCGTATCGCGGATCTGCAGGATATTGTTGCAGCGGTTGAAACGTACGGTGAAGAAAATGGAACGTGTAGTGCAACGAGTGCACAGGTATGTGTGAGCGACAGTGAATGCCCAAGTGGTGAAACGTGTGTTGCGGGTATTCCGGCGCTTGCATCGGGCACTGCGGTGCGCGGATTGGCATCGAGCGCGTGGTCGTCGTGGTCGTCCACGCTTGGCGGCGCGATTGGTGATAGTGTGCCGGTGGATCCGTTGAACCGCTACACCGCATGCGATGGCTACTCGAGCGATACGTGCGTGAATGCAACCACCGGCGCGTATGTTTGTCCGGTGGCATCGCACGTGTATCACTTCCGCGCAGTGGGAAGCCGGGCGTATGAGCTCGCTGCAGAGCTTGAATACACGGCGAAGCCATGGGTCAATCCTATTGATCCGAATACGACCGATGCAGCAGCACTCTATACGTCGTCCTATTGTGATGGAGATGTGTACGGCACGTCGAGTGCGTGTGGCGATGGCATCATTGGGGTGAACAGCAATAATGCGGTTGAGGTTTGTGAAATCGGTGATGTCCTCGCGCAGTCGTGCACGATGGATTCTGGAGATGCGGGAACAGCGAATGCGGAGTGTAATTCCACATGTTCTGGATACACGCTTTCCGATTCCGCGGTGTGTTCGCCGAATTCCTGTGGCGACGGGGTGGTGAATGGCACAGAGATTTGTGACGACGGTGCGATGAACGGCGAATACGGCTATTGCGGTGAGTCATGTACATGGGATGAAGCGATGTATTGTGGCGACGGTGTGGTATCCGGCGGTGAAGCGTGCGATTGTGGCGATTCCACCGCAGATGCTTCAGCGCTTGTGTATGCACGGCCGTACGGCGGATCGCCGGGCGCGTGTGTGGGCCGCAATGGAACGTACGGATCGAATGCAAACACCACGTGTGGCTGGGATTGTTCCGGCGCCGCATCGTTCTGTGGTGACGACACCGTGGATAGCGGAGAAGTGTGTGACGGCACGGTGGATGCATGGGCTGGTGCGCTGTGTAGCGACGGGGTAACAACGTGTTCAAGCGATAGCGACTGCCCGAGCGGATTCTCTTGTGGATCAACGATCGGCCAGGCGGCATGTCCGGTGGCGTATGTATGCCAAGGAGGCGATTTTGATGGGCAGCCGTGCGCGGTGGAAAGTTGGCCAACATCGGTCACCGATCGATTCTCATCAACGACGATTGCAGGGCGTGAGCTTTATTATCAAGCTGCATGTTCATACGGCGGAGGAACGTGTGTTACGTCGGGTCAGGCGTATCAAACCGAGTGGACACGAGGATGTGATGATACGGATTCCGGAGCGATGTGCGGATGGAATGTATGGAGTGCATGTAATTACAA
>CAZVBP010000025.1:10378-12241 GCA_964625515.1 uncultured Gammaproteobacteria bacterium | reverse complement strand
AGCGAAAGCGGCCAATGAGGCCGCCTCTCGTGTCTACTAAACGGGGTACGGATCAAACCGCCGTAATTCATCCATATGCCGAATATTCTACCCCACGCCGATGATGTGCGTGATGTTGGGCGGTGAATGATCGTATTCGATAGCGATCACGTCGATGCGCCACGGGATATTTGGGCGTGACGCCATATAGTGTTCAGCAACGATAGCGATCTTGTGAAGTTTTGTTCGTGTGACGGATTCTTCAGGATAACCGAATTCATGATCCTTTCGCGCCTTTACTTCCACCATCACGATCTCGTCACCATCACGCGCAATGATATCGATTTCTCCAAAACGATTCCGATACTGCTTCTCGAGAATTTCAAACCGCTTTGATTTCAAAAACGCAGCGGCGTCATGCTCAGCTGCGTTTCCAAAGATGCGACGGGCATCGGCCATACAGGCTACCGACCGCGACGAGGAAGGTACTTATTCACTTCCGCGCGAGATTGTTCACGATGCTTCAAGACAGGAACATCACGCTTTGTAAAACGGATAATGCGGACGATGGCGATAATAACGCCAACAATCCACGCCAAGAACCAAAATCGCGATCCAAAGAATTGAATCTCTTCAAACGTGAGGAAAAACCATACTAATCCCACAATACCTGCATACGACGCTACCGATGCAATCCGCGCAGCGACTTCAGCACGATATTTTTCCCATTGTGCATTTCGCACCACCATGCGCATCACAGATCCTGCGACGATCAAGAGCGCAAAAAGACCAAAGAATGCCGCCTCGAAACCTGCGGCCATCCGTGTGGGCGTCAGATCGAACCAAAATTGCCAACTGATCAGGGGGAGAAGAAAATTCATATGGGCACGATGGTATCAAACGTTCGGTATTTCGGCGAATTTTCTTAATGTTCGTACACCTTCCCCCAATGATGACGGCTCGCACGAAAACTATCGCACACCGTGCACCCCCCATCAAGAAATGCGCGATCAACGATATGGGGCGCAACACGAACGGCATGTTCTGGTGCGCCAGGATGACGGGATTGCTGATCCCAATCCACCACAACGATCTTTCCGTTTGGCCGCAAAAGTCGACGTGCCTCGGCGACCACGCTCGCAAATCGTCGCGCCATCCACAATGTATTCACAAGGAAAACACGATCGAGCGATCCCGGTGTTACATCGCGAATCCCTTCGTATCGCTCAATGTCGCCACGAACGACATGAAGATTAGGCAGGGTGTGCATTGAGCGATATCCCTGGGTCATGGAAAGCGCCTCCGGATGGATGTCGATGGCATACACCACACCGTCTTCCCCCACAAAACGCGCAAGCGGCACCACCAAATGCCCTGTTCGACCCGCGCCAAAATCCGCCACGCGCATGCCTGGCGTTAATTGAGCAACGGCCATAATCGCTTGTGCGCGAAGCGCGTCGGACGAGTTCATGTTTAGGTAAAAATGGATCGCACAAAACTCCCGATAATAATATCGAACAAATTTAACGTCACAATCACGCCAAGAATAATAATCGCAACCCCGAGCAGCTTGTAGAAGAAATTCGTCGTCCCAATATGCGCCTCTGCCCATGCCACCGGGCCGAGCATGTCCTCGAACCAACGGGTCTTCCACACCATCAACCACCCCACCGCGGCAATCACTAATCCAATGAAAATTCGTCCCAACATATGGGGATAGTGTAGCATGATTATGCGATACTTTCATCGAAGAATGTACGAGAAGGCGATTCGGGATGTACCCCTCGACGTGTTGTGCTCGCGCAAAACGCGCACCACAGAAAAAACCGTCGATCACGACGGTTTTTTCTGTGGTGCGCGGAAGAGGACTCGAACCTCCACGAC
>CAZVBP010000025.1:1473-10368 GCA_964625515.1 uncultured Gammaproteobacteria bacterium | reverse complement strand
CTTTATCGAATTTGACGGTATCACCTTCCTTGCCTTCAAGGGCTTGCACATGCAACTTCATGCCCACTTCGGCCTTCTCTTGAAACCCAGCGATGTCGACGATTGCAAACATAGAGCTCGGGGAGTCTACCGTGTGACTTATCTGAAAGCAATACCGTATTTGAGTTCTATCGTATACTATGAAGGTAGCGAGAGTCGTACACCCTCTTAAGAACCTTTGAGCGGTGTTCAGAGAAATAGTGTACTCTTGCGGCCGACATTTCATTCGCATCACAATATCCGTAGTTAAGAAGACGCAGGGTGAATCGAATATCACCTTCATTCACATCATCAATCTCAGGGCGCCTAGCTCAGCTGGTTAGAGCATCTCGTTTACACCGAGAGGGTCGCGGGTTCGAATCCCCCAGCGTCCACCACATAAATCGCCTTAGCATTGCCGACTACTGCGTTACGGGTCCCGTCCAGCATCGTCAACGTACCACTGCGTACGTCTCCTCGCCGGCCACCCGTGCCTTGTATTCAACAATTATAAGACGATTTATTCACCCACCACAGAAAACCTCATGCTCTCTGCCGTGGCAGTGCTCCCCTTTGCACGCAACCGCAAAGAGGATGAGGTTTTCTGCAATCAAGTCCCTTCCCCATCAATCCCCGCGAAAGCAGAATGTGTAGAGTGGAAAACCTGCTAAGTTTGTTCAGATGCAAGGCGGAGCAAGTCACGTAGAGTGGAAAAGGTACTAAGTTTGTTCAGATTCTAGGAGCGAGTGCGGATTGGCCGATACGTACCCAGATGTACGTTGAGGCCAAACGCAAACGAGCGACAACGAAGCTGGACAAACTTGGGTACCTTTTCCCCGGGCCTTTAGCTCAGCTGGTAGAGCGCTTCCATGGCATGGAAGAGGTCAGCGGTTCGATCCCGCTAAGGTCCACCATCAAAATACCGACGTTTGACGTCGGTATTTTGATGTCCCTCCGAAGTCCGGCGGAGCCGGACGAAGGGGGACGCGTCGCGTTCCAATGAGTTCGATTCTATCAGGCAATGTTTTATGTTATGTTTTGTGCACAATTGACCGTCTGCGCCTATGCCCACCAATCAACCACACGATGAATTGCTCGATCTCGTTGATGAAAATGATGTTGTCATTGGCCAAAAGCCACGATTGGAGGTCTACGCAGAAAATCGTTCAAACTTCCGCGTGGTCAATGCATTCGTCGTGAATGCACAAGGAGAAATTTGGATTCCCCGTCGATCTACTCACAAACGAATTTTTCCACTGTGTCTTGATATGAGCATGGGTGGCCATGTGGAAAGTGGCGAAACGTACGACGATGCGTTCAGGCGCGAAACAATGGAAGAACTCAATATCGACACCGATCACGCGCACGTTCGCATGCTCGGCCACCTCTCGCCACAACACGATGACGCTTCCGCAAACATGAATGTGTACGAGATCCGTGTCGATACGGCACCCAATTACAACACCAATGATTACATCGAGTACTTCTGGCTCACCCCAAAGGCACTCTTCGACCGCATCGCACAAGGCGATCAAACAAAAAGCGATCTCCCAAAACTCGTCACAATTTTCTATGGCGAATAAGCGCGCCTTCATCATTCACGGCTGGGACGGCTCCCCCGATGAGGGTTGGTTTCCGTGGCTCAAGATCGAACTCGAGAAAAACGGATTCACCGTGACCGTGCCAAGCATGCCAAACCCATCGGAGCCCATCATCGATGTGTGGGTGTCGTACCTCTCGGAAGCGGTTGGTGACGTTGATGAAAACACACATTTTATCGGCCATAGCATCGGCTGCCAAACGATCCTTCGCTATTTGGAACGTCTCAACACCAATCAAAAAGCTGGAAGCGTCACTTTCGTTGCAGGCTGGTTCACACTCATGAACTTACAAACCGACGAAGAGAACACGATCGCAAAGCCATGGCTTGAAACCCCGATTGATTGCGAAAAGATCAAACATCACGCCAAAGCGGTTTTTGCGATATTCTCCGATAACGATCCTGTTGTTCCAATAACAAATGAAATACTGTTCGCCGAAAGACTCGGCGCCAAAACCGCAATCGTCCACGGACTAGGACATCTCGGTGGGAATGACGGCGTCACTGCAGTACCCGAGGCTCTCGACGCTCTCCTTGAACAATCACACGAAACAATCGATTGATCCTTTGGCTTTTCGCATCTTTCTGGTACTCTTACCCATACTATGACCCACGCAAACCGTGCGCTTTTCAAGAGCCTTGCTCGCATTGGAGGAGTAATCCTGGCCATCGTCCTTGTGATTGCGGGAATGGCATGGATCGGCAGTCAGCAAGATCGCGCAAAAGAAACGCCAACGCTTTCCACACCGGTCTCCGAAAATGATTGGTTTCAAGGTGGAAAAGACGCAAAGGTTGTGATTGTTGAATATAGCGATTTTCAATGCCCGGCATGTAAGGCATATTTTTCCGTGATGACAGGGCTCGAGCAACAGTTTGGCGATCAAATCAAGATCGTGTATCGCCATTTCCCACTCACACAAATCCACGCCAATGCCCAACTCGCCGCACAGGCTGCAGAAGCAGCGGGGCTGCAAGGGCAGTTCTTCGCAATGCACGACGTGCTCTTTACGAATCAGTCCTCGTGGAGCGCCGAAAACAACCCAGAGCCAACATTCACTGCATACGCCGAAGCCCTTGGGCTTGATGTGGCACGCTTCACGTCCGACCTTCGCAGCGCAACAGTGCGCGACGCAGTGCGCGACGACCTCACGAGCGGCATGCGCTCGCGTGTGGACAGCACACCGACGTTCTTTCTGAATGGAGAAATCATCCAAAGTCCACAAGGTGTCGAGCCATTCGCCGCGCTCATTACCGCAAAGCTTGCAGAGATCGCCGCGGCAGAAGCATCAGTGGTTCCAGAAGGGTCAGCTCAGGAATCAACGCAAGACACTCCTTCTCCCGTGACGGAATAATATGACGGATCGCTTTGCGCATTGGTATCCCAAGCTTCTCCTTGGCATCGCTGCGCTTGGGTTTCTCGACGCCACCTATCTCGCCGTCGAGCACTACACCACCTTCTCACTTCCCTGCAGCATTACGCACGGGTGCGAATTCGTGACGAATAGCGTGTATTCCGAAATCCTGGGCATTCCCGTTGCCGTGCTTGGGGCGGCATACTACGCCTCCGTGCTCCTTGGCACCGTCGTCGCGCAGGAGCTCAAAAAGCCCCGATGGCTTCTTGGTATCGCATACTCCACCACACTCGGATTTCTCTTCTCCCTTTGGTTTGTGTATGCCCAGCTCTTCCTGATTAAAGCGATCTGCCAGTACTGTATGGTGTCTGCAGCAACATCGACGATGCTCTTCGTGGTCTCGATGCTCTATCTCCGCACACAGCGCATTAAAACTTCCTTCCCTTCCCCGTCACCAGTCGCAACGCCCGAGGAATAACCCGGAACACAAAATCCTTTCCCTCCAAACGCTCACCGTCCACCAAGGCGGTGACGTTTTTTTCACAACGAACAAAAATTTCTTCAAAAGGGATCACCCCAACATCTGCCTTCCCTTTAAATAAAGAAAACTTTGGTAAACGAATAATGCAAGATAGTCGTCCATCCACCGGGCTTTGCACTCCAACATCGTCAGGCTCTGCAAAATTTCGGATTTCAAGCTGCGCCTTGCGCTGTGGTGTCACCATGAACTTTTCTCCAAAATGCACCACAAAATCTGTTCCTTCAACATGGACCGACTGAACAAATCGCTTTCCGTTCACCTCGCCAACATCGAGCTCCTCCACATTACGCGCGCTCAATACATCACACGCCGCAACGCCATTCGGCATGCCAAGGAGGCCCGTCATGCCGCCCTGCGGGCCAATAGGCAGCAACGCGACCACCGTTTTTCGATCCCCCACTGCGTCGATCACTCGTCGTAATGTAAGATCGTTTCCCACCGCAACAACCGTCGTCACGCCCGCCCGAATTTCATCACGAATGAGTTCGATGGGATCGCGAAACAGCGCAAGACGGGCAATCTTGCCGGAGATACCAAGGTCTGTTAATCGCGTCTCGATTTGCGCAAGCTCGCGTTCAAACTTGCGGTCTTGGAGCGCTTCATCGTAAACGTAGCAATACACACGCTAGGATTCATCTTGCTCAACAACGCTGCGCTTCTTTGCCTTCGATACTTCTGCACCGCCCATGCTCACCGATCCATTCACCTGCGCGCCCGGACCAACCGCGAGAATGTCGGTGGTGACATTTCCAGTCATTTGTGACGAAGGGAAAAGCTCAAGCTTTCCATGCACGGTAATATTTCCACGAACCGTTCCGCTGATCACCGCATTCCCTGCCTCGATATCTGCCTCCACCATCGCCTGATCGCCAATGCGCAGATCGCCGTTTGTTTTGACGGTCCCGTGTACCTCACCTTCAATCACCAAGTCGCCCTCGGCAACCAAATCACCATCCAATCGAACTCCGTGCGCGATGATTGTTTCTGCTCCTGCAACTTTTGCCATACGAATTCCGTTATTCATGGTTCTTCTCCCGCGTATCTTGCAGGACTTTACTGATTTTTTCCAGGCACTCCCCGTGGATAGCCTGTGTGTTACATAGCTTTTACCACGTCGATATTGAGCACATCCATAGCATTTCGCAGCGTTTGATCCACTGCAGCGACGAGCGCCAAACGTGCCGCCACCGCATCATCGTCTTCCCCATCCAAAATTCTCACCTCGGCGTAATACCGTGCAAAGTCTTGCGCCAGATCGAATGCGTATTGCGCGATGACAGCAGGATTCACGTCAACGCCCGCCTGCAGAATCACCCGTGGATATTCCGCAAGCCGCATCACCAACGCCCGTTCCAATGCATGCGTGAGACGCTGTGCGTCCGCTTTGGGCACAAGCGACGTTTTTGCCATGATGCTCTGAATGCGTGCAATCGTGTACAAGATATACGGCCCCGAAAAACCCTCAGTCGACATTGCCTCGTCCATATCAAACGTGAGCACCTTTTCCGGATCCTGACGGATCATCATAAACTTGATCGCCGCAAGCATGATGGTTGTTGCAGTTTGTGTGATCAGTTTTTCTTTCCAATCTTCATGACGCAACCTCGTGGAATCGATTAACGCCGTGAGCATCGCCTCACGCAAATCGGAATACCGAATAATATTCCCCTTCCGCGACGACATCGCGCCATCGGGCAACGTCACCATATCGTACGCAAGATGCATGGTTTCGCGCGGAAAATCCATGCGCTTCAAGGTGGCCGCTAATTGCTGCATTGCAAGCGATTGCCGGGTGTCCACCACGATCATCGAACGATCAGCATGAAAATCATTTTCCTTATGGAGTGCAAGCGCGATATCTTTGGCGTTATAAAGCAGAGTTCCATCGGTTTTCCGCAACAAATTCACCCCGAACTTTTCTTCTTCAAGATCAACAATCACCGCACCATTGCTCATACGGGCGATGCCCTGGGTGAGCAATCGATTCACAATTGCGTGTGTTTCGTCGATCAACTCATGTTCAAGATAGATCTTTTTGATGTGGAGCCCCAGCTCATCATACACGCGCTTCAAATCGTCGAGCGACCACTTGAGTGTCTTCTTCCATAGCGCAAACCACTCCCCCTCGCCTTGTTCGAGGCTGTTTTGAATATGCGACACTTCATCACGAAGTGTTTCGTCTTCGCCAATCTTCTGTGTGGCCTCCGTATACACTTGACCCAAGAAATTCAGTCGCTCATGTTCTTCAGGTTCTTCATTCGCATGAAATTTGCTATACGCCCACAAACATCGTGCAACGTTATTTCCAAGATCATTAATATAGGCCACCGGGATGACGTCATATCCATTTGCCGACAAAATATGTGTCACTGCCTCTCCAAAACACAAATTTCGCAAATGCCCAACATGCACTTCTTTGTGTGAATTCAAGTTCGCGTACTCCACGAGTACACGCTTTCCCTTTCCTGTGGTGCCCTTCCCGTAGCGCTTTTTCCCTTTGAGCACATCGGAGAGCACGCGGTCGCCGTATGCCACGGGATCAACGAAAAAGTTAACATACGGGCCTGTTGCGACGATTTTCCGCAAGAGTGGCGTGGGGCCGATCTTTGCCGCAAGCTCCGTGGCGATCTCGGCAGGATTTCGTCCCATTCCCTTTGCGAGGGCAAAACACGGAAACGAAAAGTCGCCAAGCTCTGGCTTGGGCGGCAGCGCAATCATGTCCGCTGTAAGCGTAAACTTTTTCCCAATCGCTTTGCGAAGGGCGGTGAACGCTTCTTTCTTTGCCGCAAGTTGTGCGTACATATTTATGGGTTATTCGACGAGGCAACCAAGCGCACGAATTGTCGCTTCCCCCTCCGAAGTACGCCCTGCGTTCCCGGCGACATCATCTGTTCTGTATTCATCATCTTCTCGTTCTCAAACGTGATACCACCCTGTTCTACCAACCGTCGCGCTTCACCCTTACTCGTTGCGAGACCGGTCGCGACCAACAAATCAAGAAGCGTCATCGATTCACGCAAAACATATTCGACCATCTCATCGGGAACTTCTTTCTTCTGAAATACATGAACAAAGTGCTTCTTTGCCGCCTTCGCCTTCGCTGCACTGTGGTACATGCCGGTGACAAGCGCTGCGAGGTTCATCTTGATATCGCGTGGATTCACGCCATCTGCAAGCTGCTTTTTCACCGCATCAATCTGTACATCCGTGGCATCCGTCGCAAGCTGGAAGTATGGAACGATCATGCTATCGTCCATGGACATAATCTTCCCAAACATATCCTCTGGAGCGTCCGTAAGCGCAATCACCCCCCCTTCACTCTTGCTCATCTTTTTCCCTTCGCTGTTTGTGAGGAGCGAGATCGCGAGCACAAACTTTTCTTTTTGTTTCATTTCACGCAGCAACGTACGGCCAGCCAGCATGTTGAACGTTTGGTCGTTCCCGCCCACTTCCAAATCCACATCCATCGCCACGGAGTCGTACCCCTGCATCAGCGGGTAAAAGAACTCATGAAGGTGAATCGGCTTTTGCTCGTTCAATCGCTTTGCAAACATGTCGCGCTCCATCATTTGCTGCACGGTGAAATGGCTTGCGAGGTCGACGACATCGGCGAAACTCATCTTGGCGAGCCATTTGTCGTTGAACATCAATTTCGCAGCATTTGGACCGGTGAACTTCAAAATCTTCGACGCCTGTTTCTTGTACGTCTTTGCATTCTCTAAAATCTCCGCACGCGTCAGCTGCTTACGGGTCGCCAACTTATCGGTTGGATCGCCGATCATTGCGGTGAACGACCCGATCAACATAATGACTTCATGTCCCAATTCCTGGAACTCGCGCAGCTTTCGCAGCTGCATGGCGTGGCCAATATGCAAAAATGGTGCCGTCGGGTCAATGCCGTTATACAACCGCAATCGCTTCCCGCTCATGAGCGCCTCCCGCAATTTCTCCTTGGTGGGGTACACATTCTCCACCCCGCGTGAAAGCAGACGCTCAATCTTCGCTTCGTCGATAATCGGTTGTACTGGTTCAAAGATGGCCATAGATCCATTTATTCATGCCCTCCGTCCTCCCCCTTTGCCCTCCCTCAATTATGACACAATCGCAGCGAGCTCTTTTTGCAGCGCGGCGAGCGTTTCTTCAAGATCCGTTAATTTCTGACGCTCACCTGCGATCACCTTCTCTGGCGCACGCTTCACAAAGTCCTCATTTGCGAGCTTTGCCTGTTGCGCTGCGATGAATCTCGTGGCATTCGCGATTTCGGATTCGATTCGTTGCTTCTCCGATGCAGCATCAACCGCCGGCAAGGCGATGAAAATCTGCGCGCCACCAACCACAATCGGCGTGATGGATTCTGGGCGCTCCGTGCTCGATCGAACCGTTTTTACCTTAGTGAGCCCGGCGATGATATCGGCCATTGCACTCAAAGCGCCGCCATTAACGATCGCGATTGATTCAACATCCTTCGGTAATGTTTTGTGCTCCGAGAGATAATTACGGACGGCGATGATCGATTCCTGTAAAGATACGAAGGCGGCCTGGTCTTCTGACGACAATGCGTATTCATCCCCTGGCCACTTGGCAACCATGATCGATCCTGCGTTGAAATTCTTGTAGATTTCTTCCGTGACGAACGGTGCGAATGGGTGCCAAAGGATCAGCAAACGCTCAAGAATGTAGAGAAGCACATCGTCTCCGGCGGAGCCGGATCCGGCTTCGCCGGATTTCCTTCCCTCAACCTTCGCAATCTCCAAATACCAATCCGCAAAGTCGGTCCACGTGAATTCACGAAGGACTTCGATGGCAAGCGAAAAATCGTACCGGTCGATGAGCGATCCGACCTTCTGCGCCGTCTCGCTAAACCGCGCGAGGATCCATCGGTCGGCGAGAGTGTTGGCGTGTACCGCCCCCCGGCCCCCTCCTTCGTAAGGAGGGGGGGTCGCACCGGAAAGAATGAAACGCGAAATGTTCCAGAGTTTGTTGACGAGGTTGCGCGAGGCCTCCACTTTCTCGGCATAGAAACGCGAATCGTTTCCTGGCGAAATGCCGGAGAGGACGGAAATGCGCAGCGCGTCGCAGCCGTATTCGTTGATGACTTCGATAGGGTCGATGTTGTTGCCCGACGATTTTGAGAACTTCTTTCCGTCTTTGTCGCGTAGTAATCCATGCATGTAGGCGTCCTTGAACGGGATTTCGTTCAACGCATACGCGCTCATCAAAATCATACGCATGAGCCAGAGATAGAGAATCTCATAACCCATTTGAATCCAACTCGTTGGGTGGAAATTCTTGAGATCCGAATTTTGTTCCGGCCAACCGAGCGTTGAGAACGTCCAAGAACCTGAGCTGAACCACGTATCGAGTGTGTCCTCGTCTTGCATCCA
>CAZVBP010000025.1:0-1373 GCA_964625515.1 uncultured Gammaproteobacteria bacterium | reverse complement strand
CGGTACCACGCAGGGATTCGATGCCCCCACCAAATCTGTCGGGAAAGACACCAGTCGCGGAGATTGTTCACGCGATCAAGATACAGCTTTGTAAAACGATCTGGTGTGATCGTCACTTTCTGCGCCGCATCGCCGTTTAATCCCGTCGTCACCGCCTCGCGCATCAAATCCGCAAGCGTTTTCCCACGGCCAGGAATTTCCTTGTTCACATCAAGCCACCACTGGGTCATGGGGATTGACTCAATCACGTCGCCATATCGATCCGAAGTGCCAACGTTCTGAACGATTTCTTTCGATTCTTCCAAAAGCCCCTGTTCCGAAAGCCATGCAACCACCGTTTCGCGTGCTTCCTCAACAGTCTTGCCTGCAACAAGCGGTCCGGCCTCCGGAGTCATTCTTCCGTCTTTATCGATCACTTGAATGATGTCGATCGGATCTTGCTTCGCCTTTTGCACTTCGTACATGCCAAAGTCGATAGGACTATGAGCAGGAGTTACGCCGAGCGCACCAGTGCCAAATGAAGGATCCACCGCATCGCTCGCGATGATCTTGATTGAGAGCTTCGCTCCAGCGAAATCGACATCAAACGTCTTGCCAATGAATGGCGTGTACCGCTCATCTGTTGGGTGCACAGCCACAGCGGTATCGCCGACTTTCGTTTCCGGACGCGTGCTTGAAATGGCGATTGGGAAATCGTTGCTGTATTTGAATGTGTAGAGGACGGATGGCCGCTCGATGGTGACGATTTCGTCATCCGAACTCGTGGACTGCCCTTTAACGGACCAATTCACCACGCGGAACCCACGGTAAATGAGCCCGTCGTTGTACATGTGGGTGAAGAGCTCGTTGACGGCAACATTGCGCTTTTCGTCGAACGTGTACGCCAAACGGCTCCAGTCTGCGCTCGTCCCCATCTTTTTCACTTGATGCAAAATGGTGGACTTCGAATCCTCTGCAAACTCGCGGATCTTCGCCACGAGCGCCTCGCGCCCCAATTCCTGCCGCGGATTTTTCATCCCGTCGGCCATGAGCAGCTTTTCCACCTTTGCTTGCGTCGGCAGCGCGGCGTGATCGGTTCCTGGTACCAAAAGCACTTTCTTCCCGCGCAAACGCTGGTACCGCGCCATGGCATCCATGAGCGAATTCTCGAGCGCATGGCCCAAGTGCAGCACGCCCGTCACGTTTGGTGGCGGCATCATGATGCTGTACGGCTCCCCTGAAGAATTGTCTGGGTTGAAAAGCCCCGCAGCCTCCCACGAGGCATACAGCGCGTCCTCGTACAGCTTTGGTTCGTACGCTTTTGGGATTTCGTTGGCCATAGATAGAGGCCAGTTTATAGGAAAACAGTGAAATTTAAAAGCTGTCATTCATTG
>CAZVBP010000024.1:6516-12537 GCA_964625515.1 uncultured Gammaproteobacteria bacterium | reverse complement strand
CAACAGGCACCACGACGCTCGAGCCGCCTCCACTTCCGGGGGCGGCTCGCTGCAATTTAATCCACCAATGTCTCAAGCAATCGACGACCTTTTGTTTCCCACACCACCAATCCAAGCGTTTGCTTTTCCAAAATGTAGTCCGCGATCATTTGGATAATTTCGTCACGATCCGATCGGATGTGTTCCTGCGCATACGCCTCGAGATACCGATAATGGAGCGACTCGCGAACGCCATCGTCTTCCACCTGTCGCCAAAGCTGCTGATCGACGACCTCGGCGATCGATCCCTTCTCCCCCGCAAGCACCGCCTCGAGATACAAGACGAAATCGCGCTGTACACTCTCCAAGCTTCGCTTCGATAAATCGTATTCCGATAACCTGCCCTCGAGCCGCGCAAGGAGCGCTGCGATGGTCTCCGTTGCTTCATCAGGATTGAAGTGAATCTCTTTCACGTCAAAATGCGGCTTCATGCTGAGCGCAACATCATGTGGCCTATTCGCAATACCATGCAGCAACAACCCATCATACAGCGCCTTCGCAGTCGATTCATCCATGTCCGTCTCCACATACGAATACAAGAGATGAAAGAACATGCTCGAAATGCCGTCACCTTCAAAAAGCTTCAGCGCAACGTCTTTCATAAACACCGCCTGGTTCTGGCTACGCTGTGGATCGCCAATGGCATAGCTTTGCCGATGACGAAGCCACTGCAAACTTTCTGTGGTGGGAAGTTGCAATGCGCGCAACAAACCGAGCGTTTGCGAAAAGCCCACGGTCACCACGTAATCGGATTGCACACCAATCACGCGCTCAATCTGCTCCACACCATAGTCGAGCCCAGCGAATGCACATGCGTTCGCAATGTAGTACTCGTTGTCGGCATATGTGCCTGGAGGAATGTATGCATACGTGCCGCGTGGAACACTCGTCACATCCACCGTCCAATCGTTCGTATCAACCGACACCATGTGAATTGCGTCGCAATGTTCTTCCTTGCCTTCTTTGCGAGAATCAATTCCCAAGACCAAAATGTTAACGGTATCGTCGGCGCCAAATGGAACATCGCCCTCCGCAAGCACCGTGGCGCGTCGCGATGCAAGCACAGCATCAACCGCGCTATTCACGCGTGGCGTGAGCGCAGCAACGGAAAGTGGTGGCTCACGCAGCCACAAATACACGCATGCGCAAGCGCAAACACTCAAAAAAACCGTCAGTGCAGTGATGCGCCATTTCTCTTTCCTCCAGATATGCAACAATCTCATACTTCGCAAAATTCGCGGAAACGGTAATCGATTTCACCGTGATTGACCAGTCTTTCCCGACTAGAGATTGAATTTGCACCATATACTTTCTCCTCCGCACATAGCTCCCCCACCCACGAAAACGTGATAAAAAAGATCACGAAGAATTTCATAAATCCTTCATACATCGAAAGCGATTGTGTTCGCAATGGGGATAACCATCATTTCACCCCTGTGAATAAATACCTTTCGTGATTTCGTGAAGATTGTTACGCTTTCACGCGTAATTTATTCACTCATCAAAATCGTATGGCAGCAAAGCGAATGACCAAGTCACAAATCATGGCAGAGCTCTCCGAGCGCTGGGGCGTCTCCAAGAAACAAGCTGGAGAAATGTATGACGCATTCGTAGAGTTGGTCTACAGCGAAGTGAAGCGCGCAGGTGAAGTAACCTTCCCTGGCATCGGCAAGATGGTGAAGAAGGCACGCGCAGCACGCATGGGCCGCAACCCAGCAACCGGCGAAACCATCAAGATCCCTGCAAAGACCGTTTTGAAGTTCGGTGTGAGCAAGGCAGCAAAAGAGGCGCTCCTCTAGTCCTACTCACGGTCCTGTTCGTTTAAAAAACGCTCCGAGCAATCGGAGCGTTTTTTTGTTTCGGTACCCATGACGCTTACGGCTGCAAGGATTCTTCTTCCGTCTTTCCCTCGGTGCGGATGCCGATTGATTTCACTGTAGGGAATTGCTTCAGCGTTGTTTCGATTTGCGACCGGATTGCCGCCATACGGCACGAGCCACCGGCATCGACTTCTTTACTCAAGATCAAATCAATAACACCGTCTTTGATGGTAATGCTCTTCAGCGTCACCTCGGCAGGAATGCTTGTGGTGTAGCCTCGGGCCTTCTCCGATGCATCCGGCCCCTTTAAGAGCTCAGTGATTGCGGCATACGCGGCCGCGGTTGTTCGCGCAACCTGTCGCTCTGTGGCCACAACCTCCGAACAGTCCGTGCTTGAGCCAGATGCGCTCCAGTACACCTTCACCATCATGGTCTCAATCGTTGGGAATGCCACAGGAATACTCACCAGATCGATCACACTTCCATCTTTGGCGCTGTAATCAAACACCTCAAGCGTTCCCGTTGCTGCGGTAGGCAAGGTGTACGACGTCGAGATGGTGAATGCACCAAATTCTCCAACATCGGGCGCATCAGCCATCGCGGTCCCTTCCGCAAGCACCGTCGCTGCACCGTCGCCGTCGAGCAGACGATAGTTCAACGCATTTTCAAACACACGTGCACGCCCGGTTACCACAAGCGGAACGCCAATCGTCTGGCCCGTGACCGGGGACGTCACAATCATGTTACCCGACGTCGACACGACTGCACCGTCTGCTGCATCATCATCTGTCCCATCATCATCGTTATCAACAATCCCAGATCCATCATCGACATTGTCTTGCCAATCCTGAGGGATCACCGTCCAATCAAATGCACGAAGCGCAAACAGCCCTACAAGCACACCGGCAATGAACACAACGAGCAATGCCAGCAGTCGCGAGACGGGATTCATCATATGCGCATGAGTGAAGAATTATTCTTGTTGAGGAGCTTCTCCAAGCACCACGGTGAGCGCTCGCTCAGTGCCGTCGTGTAAAAGCTTCATACTGATCGTATCACCAACTGCATATCCGCGCAGGACCACGTCGAGTGGATGACGTTCATCAAGCACAATATCGTCGATTTGCAGCACAATATCGTTTTCTTCAATGCCCGCCTTGTCGGCAGGCGAGCCTGGCACCACGGCAACAATGTCCGTTTGCGGTGGACGACGAATCAACGCACCCTGCTCCTGAGAAAGCGAATTCTTCTTTGCGAATGCCGGCGTAATCGTGACAAAGTGAACGCCCAGATAGGCACGAATCACGCGCCCATGTTCTCGAATAGAATCAACCGTTTGCCGAACCGCGTTTCCGGGGAGTGCAAAAGAGATATTTTCCCCACCGGTGCTCGTTGCCACATTCACACCAATCACGTTCCCTGCAAGATCAAGCAGTGGTCCGCCAGAGTTCCCTGGATTAATCGCCGCATCCGTTTGCATCACGTCGGGGAGGATCTCTGACTGCATCCCGCCCCCCGCAACAATCGATCGAGACAGGCCGGAAATCACGCCAACGGAAACGGTATTACGAAACTCTCCCAACGCATTACCAATCGCAACCACCGTTTGCCCTACCTGCACGGCATCAGAGTCCCCAAACGTCAAAAATGGGAGATCGTTGCCGTCGATCTTCAGCACCGCAACGTCGAGCGTTTCGTCCGTTGCCACAATCGTCGCCTCGTATGTTTCACCGTTATTCATCAACACCGAATAGTTCGCCTCACGGTCTTCCACCACGTGCGCATTCGTCACCACATATCCGTCCTCGCTCACCAAAAATCCGCTACCGCCTCCAACCTCAATTGTTTCCGTGCCGTTTTGACGATACTGCGGCAACCCCAGTCCGAAAAGCCCAAAGGGACTTCGGCCTTGATCGATCATCGTTTCAAGCTTGGGGACGTCCTTCGTGATCACAATCGACACCACCGCATCACTCGTGGCGTTCACCACATTCACCACATCGGAATTGTTCCCAGCAGAATCGAGGAGACGTTCCGCGGTCACCACACCGCGTACAGCATCCTCAAATCGATCACGCCCAGCATTCCACACACCCGGCACAGTCACCACAGCGAGCACCGCAAGTGCGACAAGAGTGATACTCACCGCCCCGCCCACCGCACCGGCAACAAAAAGCGCCCAATGTTTACGAATCATGGTGTGAATCATAGTTTGAAAGAGTTATCTCGTCTCATGATGAGTATAAAAAAATCGCACAAAACTTTCCACGGGGGGAATAAAAAGCGCTATACTGTGCAATATGACCAACGAACCACAAAAAGATACCCGATTCATCGAAGCAGTCGAAAAGCTTTCCCTAACGCTCGATCGTCAAAATTCATGGCTTCGTCGCTTTACACTCGGACTTGCGGGCGGTATTGGCACTGGCCTTGGCGCCACCGTCATCGCAGGTGTGGTGCTCTATCTGCTTGGATCCCTCCTTGCGCAAATCCCATGGCAACGAACCATTTCCGGCGCTGTGGAAAATACCGTGCAAGAGAGCATCCAAAATGCGGTCACCAACCGGTAACGTATGACAACCACCGTGACGATACTCGGGCAAGGAGAGATGGGGCGTGCGCTTGCACACGTGCTTGCGGCCCGCATCGATATACACCAAGAGCGGTGGGACAAGAACACGAGCATCGTTCCCGATCAACGATCGCTCAGCGTGATTGTACCTGCAAGCGATATTGTGTTCGTGTGCGTCCCAACATGGAGTGCGCGTGGAGTACTTCAAACGATTGCGCCGCTCCTTGCGCCAACAACCATCGTCGTCACCCTCTGTAAAGGCTTCGAGAAAGAAACGTGCACCAATGTTCATGATCTTTTCACAAGAAATCTCCCCTCCGCCACACCGTTTGTTTTTCTTGGCGGGCCAATGATCGCCGAAGAGCTCATGAACGATCTCCCCACCGTCGCACTCGTCACAAGCGCCAACCCCCACGCACGCGCAATCATCACCGCGCTCTTTGCACACACTGTTGTGGCAACACAAGAAAGCGATGACATCGTTGGCGCAACATTATCAGGCGCGTTAAAAAATGTGTACGCGCTCGGGCTTGGCATGAGCGACGGCCTCAATCTTGGACGCAACACACACGGAATCCTTCTCACACGTGCTGTTGAAGAAATGGTCCGCATCGTTGTGGCGCTTGGAGGAAAACGGGAGACCGCGCTTGGCATCGCGGGAATGGGGGATCTCGTCGCCACATCGTCGAGCGCGCAATCAACAAATTACTCGACCGGTGTTCGTTTTGCGCAACATCTCCCACCACTTTGCGGGAGTGAAGCGCTCAATACCCTTGCATGCATACAATCGGTCCTCCGTGATCACGTCGCATCCATCCCGTTTTTTGAGGCAATCAACGCGGTGGGAGAAGCAGGGTACGATCCACGAGCTGCCATCAGCACGCTCCTGCACTAAGCGCGCGCTTGCGAAAATTTCGTCATCGTCCCAAAATACGGCTATAACCTCTTTTCTATGCAATATCTCCTTTTGCCAATCCTGTTCGTCATCGCAGTCATCATCCTCATCTCACTCCGACAGGTCAATCAATACGAGCGTGGCGTGAAGTTCACCATGGGACGATACTCATCAATGATCAATCCGGGCTGGCGCATTGTGATACCCATCTTCCAATCGATGACAAAAGTGGATCTCCGTTTGAAAGCGATCGACGTTCCAGCCCAAGACGCGATTACGAAGGACAACGTGTCGGCAAAAATCAACGCCGTGATTTACTACAAAATTGTCGATTCCGCAAAAGCGGTCCTCGAAGTGGAGCACGTGCACTGGGCCGTGATTCAGCTTGCACAAACCACCATGCGCAACATTGCAGGTGAAGTCACCCTCGACGAACTGCTTTCACAGCGGAAACAGATCTCGTCACGCATTGAAGAGCTCGTGGAGGCCGCAACAACCGGATGGGGCGTGGAAGTGACCGGCGTGGAATTGAAAGATATCAATCTGCCCGAGAGCATGATTCGTACGATCGCGAAACAAGCAGAAGCAGAGCGCGAGCGACGTGCGGTCATTATCAACTCAGAAGGTGAAGTGAGTGCAGCACTAAATCTTGCACATGCCGCAAAGATTTTAGCGGAATCAAATGGCGCGCTCCA
>CAZVBP010000024.1:0-6481 GCA_964625515.1 uncultured Gammaproteobacteria bacterium | reverse complement strand
TTACGCACACTCAATTCGATCAACGATATTTCCTCCGACCAATCAAACACCGTGGTCTTTACATTGCCACTCGAGATCATGAGTGCCATTACGGGATTTCTGAAGAAATAATATGCGACGGATCTTTGCGGCGAGCGTCGCACTCTTCGGTATTGCAACGATTGGCGCCGGATGTACAACCCCATCCACTCCTCCCGTCACTGGAAGCATCGAGAATGCGTCAATCCTGCTCATGGACGGAACCGGTCATTACATCACCGAACGCAACGCCGAGAATAACGGCGAATATCTGCGCATCCAGAATTTCGATCCACAAGACGATACGGGCAAACTTCAAGAACGCGAGTACATTCTCGAGATCCGTTCCGGCGGGCAAGCGCCAACGGTGGAAGCGTTTACGAATGCATTTGAAAGCACCGAATCTGGAGAGCTTGGCGGGATCGTTGTGATGTACGGCAAGGATTACATTGAATCCGACACCGATCCGAACCAAGGCGTTGGCTACCTCAAAACGTCCGGCACACCTGTGGAAATCATCATTCTCGCCGATACCGCCACTGGCATTCAAAACGGCACCGCCATCGCGCACCAAATTCGATTTAAGGACTAACGTGCGCCCACGGCACAGTTGAAATCGCACCGAATGGTCACCAAGATTCCGGTCAAAGCGAAGTTTTGACCGGAATCTTTTGGAATTCATTGGCGAAATCGATCAGTTTGCAAAGCCAAAGCGAAGCTTTGACTTTTTGACCCATCCCCACTTTTCCCCTACGCTTTCCCTGCTGCCACCCGGCAGTGTCCCCACATCGGAGTCCACAATGCCGAATTCCCTCGCACTCTTGATCGCCCTCCTGGTGTCGATCCTCCCCCGCGCCAACGCCGCCACCCCGGCCGAGGTGGTGGCGGAAGATCTCATGGCACATGGTGTCCTTGAACGGCCGCGGCAGCTTCAGGGCACGCTGGTCCTCGAGGACGGGAGCGAGTACCAGAAGGGCGACATCGTGTGGGCATGGCACGGTCAGGCAAACCGTTGTACGCCATATTCCATGGGCCCGGTGCAATACTTTGTCCACATCGTGGGCGCAGCCAATCCGGTTCGGGTCCTCAACATCATGGCAGTCATTCCGAATACGGTCCCTCGATCCGAAAATCCCACACTCGTCAACGCCAATCTCTTGGTCATCATCGGGGACATCGGTCCCAACAACACCGTCGATGAAATCACGAACGATGAGGGTGTCGCGATCATCATGGAGCGCAGCGCGGCACTCGACATCTATCAGAACCTCCTCTCCTGCTACCCGCTGACTGATCAGTCCAAGGCGAAGAAGCGGCGGTGACCACACGCCGCCAGAACCCACGAAGCGCCCGGGAATCCAACTGGATCCGGGCGCTTGTTCACAACCACAAACTACACAGTACACCCACACACACTACCTCACGCCTTCCTTCCCCTCTCAACCACAACATCAATTGCTCCTGCAGGGATTTTTGAACGAACCGCATCCACATTCCCGGCAAGAATGGCCTCGCGAATTGCTGCGCCGTCGATATTGGGCACATGAACAATTTTCTTCGTTGCAAACCCGCGCGCTTCGAATGCGGCGCGAACATCGTCGCGCCCGCTCCACACAAGCGCATCTTGTGGATGCCCCGCAGCATCAATCACGGCATCGATCCAATCATCCACCGTCGGACGATCGGTCACATCAACAATCGTGGCATCGGTAATATCGTCAGCCAAGAGCGCGGCGCTGATCATTTCCCGTCGCTCTGCAATCGTAAATGGCCTATCTGCGCCCGGTTCCGACTTTCCGTCGCAAATGACAATGGTCGCATTGCCATGAATTTTCATCATGCCCTGCACCACCAAAAGATGACCTTCGTGAAACGGCTGGAATCTGCCAGGGAAAATGCAAGTAGGCATAAAAGAAAAGGAGAGTTAAAGCGGCCATCGATGCAACAAATATAATACATTCTTTACCGAACGATAACCCCCATCGGAACGTCGATTCGGGATAAACGATTTTCCCCCATGCCCTGCGCAGCAAGACGAGAAAGATAGCCCCCGTCCTCCGAATCCAGGTCCACCACATGTCGTACCACCGAATCGACGGCTATCGCATCAAAACTCGCAAACACCATCCCAACCGTGGCGGATCCATCCACAATCGCAAAGGTGACAGGCTTCTGCGCATACACATCCGCAAGCACATCATCACGCAGCTCCCCCTCGAGCCATGGTTCGTGACGATGGAGCGCGTCGACGCTGCCCGATCGTGCAGGAACGAACCACGTGGAGAACACCCAATGCTCAATGCTCAGCCGATTCCGCAGCGCTCGATCCGGAATCATCGGCGCAACAGCAATACAAAAATCCGCTTCCATCGCTATGCGTGGCCTGCGAATCGGCATCCGCACATCATCCCCGCGCGGCATACTCCCCTCCACGATATCCCGCGCATCATCAGAAAGTACCGTAATCGAAGTGCGACAATGAAACCGCACAAAATCCACCACCGCCCGCACCGCATCCCCCTCCCCAGCAACAACAATATTCTTCGCATTCTTCACCGCCTCAACCAAATCCATCCCACACGCATCCAAAACCTCCTTCACCCCTTCATACGACGAATCCCCCCACGCCACCGATACTTTGCTCATACAGGGAAAGTGTAGCATTGCAGGGAGGGCTCTGCACAAAACGAGTGTTGTGAAGCAACGCATGTTCAATCAAGTGACCGAAGAGCACAACGACACCTGATATAATAAGAATGCGAATGAAAATGCGATCTGCCTTCTCGATATGCCGATATCCCGCTCCCGCTCCCACGACCGCGCCCCATCAAAATCTCGTCACCTCGAGGAAGAAATTGTTGCACTCGAAGATGATGAACGTGAAAATGCGATAGCGCAAATAACAAGAATCACGAGTGAATTGGGGAAGTTTTATCCCCCGGGGAACGACATCCAACGTATTCTTGATCTCAGTAAAGCAGTTGATTTGCCTCAAAGAGACCTCCAAGTTGCTATCGCAAACGGATTTGCCGCTTGCTGCGAAACACTCATAAAAGAAGACTTCAGTTTGGCTTGGCCGCTTGAACTCCTTGCACGGTTCGGAATAAATACATCTCACACCCAAAGCCAAAAAATTCGAGAACAATTTCTCCGCGGATTAACACGGTCCATTGCACTTTGTGCTTTTTCCAAAGACGACGGATGGGGACAGGATCAAGCACGCTCAATTTCACAACTCCATGACCAACTCCACCTCACTCACAAAGAAAAAGAAGTTATCTTTCGTGATGCAATCATTGAGAAAGTACGATATGGCGATGCACAATCTCTGCAAGATACCTTGCAATACTTTGCTATTCCCAAGGATATTCTCGAAGCACCTGAAGTAATCAATGCTGCAAAAGAAGGAGTGTTAAAATGCCTCACTGGAGGATATGCAAAAAGTGCCTTCCAACTTTTTCAACTCTTTTCAAAAAATAAATCTCTGTTGCGACAAGATCCAACACTCCGCGACGCCGCGAGGAAATTTTTAGACCATGAATTTACACAACTCAGTGCTTTTGAGAATATTAAGGATATTCTTGCATGTTTTGACGTAACCGCATCTCCAAGAACAGTTGGCGCAATCTACTTCGATAAAACTGTTCCACGGGCAATCCGAGAGGCAAGGGAAACATATCCAAATCATTCCCACGATTCACTTCACGCAATCCGTCCAGAGTTTCAACGAGCACGCATCACCCACGCACTATCTCCGGATGAATATGCGCGATTGGTGCTCCGGGATCCCAATCTTGCCACAGCAAAAAATCCACGCGAGGCAGCATTCGATATGCTCCATGATGATATCGCGAATGCGGACGGAGAGAACGTCCATATCGCCCATGCAATGCAGGAATTTGCAACCATATTCGGAAAAGAGACCACCATGAGGTTTGCCAATCGTCCCGATCTTTCCCGTCATAATATATTTCTTAGCGCATCGCATCTCCAAGAATTTGCAATCGGACAAGGATTTGATCTTGAACAAGACGAGCAGCGCACTGAATTCCGAAAACTCTTTAGCGCAGTTCTTGAACAGGTTGCACGAGACGATGCCGAATACGAAGAAGGCACCGCACACGATCAGTTCAATCGCGTCCTCTCAACAATACAATATCATTCGATAGAATCAATTCTCACACGCGTTGCCGATCTCAACATTCCTGGATTAACAAAACGCATTGCGCACCTTCAGGATGGTCGCTTCAATCCGATGACGAGTTGGAAGGGCTTGAAAGAGGTCTATGCACTCCTACGGCTGACACAAAAAGGTGAACTCATTTCGGCACTCCAAGCATCATCTGCGCCGGAATCGGTCAATACATATGCGAGTGCGTTAATGGAGCATCCAAACGTCTCACTTGAGGCGTTACAGTTTTTTCTTACCGACCCATACCGATTCCTGGAATCCGACGCAAAATACGTCGATAATGCGCTGCAACGAACCCTTTCCCCTGCGCGCATGCTTGATGTGGAGCGACTCGGGCTCCAAGCGCAGGATGTCCGCGATGCACTCGCCGATGGCGTCATGGACAGGCTGCAGACACTTCCGCCATATGAAATAACGTATTTCCTAAACAAAAATGGTGACAATCTTCAAACGGATGAATATTTACAGCAAGGCTTTGCGAAAGCAATTGGGAGACAACGAGAAGGGATTCGAGGAACAGCGCAGCAGCCAAAAACGGTCTTCGCAGGATTATTACGCTGGGCGGGGATACGAGGAATCTCAAAGGACGACTGTCTCTTGTGGCTACGTGGTGAAAAAGATTTTGATCTCAAAGACAGTGATCGCACCGACCTCGCAGCAATTCTGCATGCGCAAGGGCAAGGCATCCCAAAACCTGATGGACATCATATTCGCGTGCGTATCGGAAAAAAGAGCGACCCAAGCATGATCGTTGCCGGCAACGACACGGCATCCTGCATGCCATTTGGTGATGGGAAAACAAACGTGTACACATGGAATCCGCTCTGTGCTCAGCTCATTGTTGAACGAGAAACGTCGGAAGGTGAATGGAGAACGATGGCGCAGTCCGTCGTGATGCTCGATGTTGATGTTAGTAAACCCGCCACTGACATCATCACCGCCATGCGGAATGGTCAACGCATTACCGATTTGTTACCTGGAAAGATTTCTGCACATCCGAAAATGATGTGCGACAATATCGAACCCGCTCCAAATGACATCGCTGCTGGTCGCGCAGGGATTATCGAATCCGCATATACACATTTTCTTCATGCATATCTCATAGAACATGCAGCAATGATAGGCGTCGATGCATCCGAGGTGATTATTGGAAAAGAATCATATGAAACAAAGCGGCCTGATTGGATTTTCCCACAAAAGCCAAACACGTATCTCCCCCTCGCACCAATCTCGTATACCGACAGTGCCGGACCGACTGTCTATCACATAAACACTGGGATTGAACAATCGCCCACACGACGGACGGGAATTTCTCCTGTTTCCGCTGCTGACATTCTTCCCATGGCATTACTCGAAGGAAAAGGCTTCGCAGATAATCCCAATCTCGTGCTCGGGCTCTATGACCGACAACATAAAATTGTTGGCGCATCAATTTCTCGGGAACGTCATGGCGATCCAAACCTCTCGTTCATGTCGCGTGACGATCAAGGAACACCAGTGGGATACATTCTCGCATACGTCGACCGAACAACCGACGTCCCGGAAGTATTTATCGACGACATGGCCGTTGATCGCTCAAGGAATATCCTCGCCGCACGTCATGCGGCAAATATTCTCAATACGTTTCTTGAAGCGTACGCAAATCACTATCAGCATTCCAGTCAGGAATTCCCGGCCATTTATGCACAAATGAGGGAAAATACAAGCTATAAATTACTCATGCGACAAGTGCAGACGCTGTCACAAAAACACAATCTTCACGTGGAAATTTCCGAGGAAGGCGAAACGTCGCTCGGCGGAGAAACATTTAAACTTATCCGTCTCTTCATCGGAAAAACCAACGCACAAATTGCATCGGCAAAAGAGAGGTTCCACAGGCGCCAACAGGTTTCCTCATGGGACTCGGAAACGCAAAGTTCTTATCGATATCAAAGTGAAGCGACGGATCAGAATCTGGAAGATGACTGGTAGGGAGTAATCACGCAACGCACCAATAACCGATCGACACATCTCTCCCCCGCTGCTCGACCTTCTTTTGTCGTACACCCGTGGTCGACGAATTTCCCCACGCCACCGATACTTTGCGCATACAGGGAAAGTGAGTGGTTTTTATCCGCGCCTATTCGTTGAATGAATCCCGGGTTCTCATGATCGTCCTGTCCACTACCACGTCAGTACTGCTCACGATATCAGCACCAAAGGTGCAATGTTTCCATGTTGTTGGAGGAAGATCGATGACATAATCGGCCCAATTCGCTCCAAACAGACTGA
>CAZVBP010000023.1:0-12575 GCA_964625515.1 uncultured Gammaproteobacteria bacterium | reverse complement strand
CCAAAATCAAAATGTTCTTTTGGTGTGCGCTCGCACGGTGCAATGGGCAGAATGCGAACGGACGGAATGTGTTCTGTGAGGAGCGCGAGTGGAACGGTTGCGGTGAAGGGAAGCGCTCGCTCGGTAATGAGGGTGAGCGGCTCGCCTGCTTTTCGAAGCTCGCGCTGCATTTTATCTGCGAGCATGAAGTTCGACGCATAGCGCGCTTCGTATCCAAGATCGCCGAACGCAGCGAGCGTTGCGTGGTACGGATCGGCAACATTGAGCGTGAATGCGTCTGGCGGCGATTGCGTATGCTCACAGAACAGGACGATCGTATCGGGCTTTGCGGCGTAGAGCTCCTCTGCCATCTCATTGAGCGCGGTGCGTGTCTTTGCAGCATGCGCAACTCGTTCAGGATTCACGCTTGGAATGAGAAGCGGCGAGCATGGGGTGATTCCGGCAAAGACAATCATACGATTAGCTTTCAGACGATCCCAAGGCGTTCCCGGTTTTGTGCAAATTCAGTACTGCATCGTCGACGAAGACGATGTTTGACCATGAATACCCATACTCCGTGAAGACCGATTCACTTTCGATGGGGTGCTTTTCACTGTCGGAAATGACGTAGACCGCTGGATTGTCGTGTGAACGGACAAGTGTTCCATCGGGGAGCTTGAGAAATGCACCTTCTCGGTACTGTTCAATCTCGACGGGAGTTGCGGTGGATGGGGTTGTATTCGGAAAGTTTGCGCGAAGAATTGCTGGGTCGAGAATTGCTTTTCGATACCCATCGATGAGGTAAAACAACGCGCCGTTTGTGCTGAGCTTTACTACTTTTCCCGTAGGATCTTGTGTTGAGGCAGTAATCGGAGTGCCTTGCGCGTATTGTGCAACTTCATTTGACGTAATTGCGATCAACTCATCTTCGGAATAGCCAACAGAACGAAATGCTTCCATGCTGGTAATGTGGCGCATTGTGTCGTCGACGAGGAGGAAGATGTTGCCATCTTCATCGCGAACCAGGGAGTAGTTCGGAAGTGAAATTGGTGATCCTTCCGGGTATTGATCGAGCGTTGATTTCGATACCGTGATGATAAGGTCGGGGTTGTACCGTGACGTGAGTGCGCTTTGGCTCGTGATTGGTCGTCGATAGCCACGTTCAATGCGCCATACGCCGTCTTCGCCGGCGGCCTGCAGGAGTGTGCCGGTTGGATACTCCTTCCCAAACCACCGATCCCAGATCTTCACGAAGTTTTCGTTCCCATGCAGGTGCGGTGTGTACGCATACATCGCAGCGGTTGCGGCATTTTCTGGTGTCACGATCGTTCCGTCGATTGTTGCCGCAACACCTGGGCCATATTTTCCTGCGGTGACGCCGTATTCTTCGATATCAACCATGTACCCCTCCGTAAATTGCATCGCCGCAGAGTTGATTTGCTTCCCAAAGCCTTGCCAACGCGAAATGCTCCCGTCATTCATTGAGCAACTGTCGCAGACGGCATACCCCGTTGCCCAGTCGAGCTGTTTTTGGGTTGGATCCGGGTCTTCGACGAGACTCTGTTCTTTTTGGAGGAGCACTAAGAGAAATCGTGGATTGATAAAGTGCTGCTGCGCCGCACGCCAAATAATATCCGCCGCATATCGTGTGCGTCCTTCCCAGTCTGGTGCTTGATATTCCGCCAGGGATCCACGCTCGAGGAACGACTGAATCTGATTGAGATCCATTGCATTGCGATCGGTAAGCTCTGCATCAGAAAGAATGTAGTTTGGATCAAACTCTGCATGAACAAACTGGGGGGTGATGAGTGCGAGGAACCCTGCCATCGTCCCAAAAACCATTGATCGTAGAATCATACGTTCATAGTATAGCGAACACCTCGTTCGTTGACACGTTTTCCCTGGGGAAGCATTATTCGGCGTAGGAATGTTTATTTTTCTTTCGTTTTCATTATGGCCAACCTTTCCGTGCCAATTCAAAAATTCATGCCGAATTTGTTGCACCTCTTGTCGCCGTGGGCGAACGAGGAGAAGCGCATTCTCAATGGTTTAGTTGAGGTCAACGCACGGAGTATCAATAAATACGAATTCATCACAGAAACCGGTCATTTGAAACTCGATCGCGTGGGATATTCCACGTTGTCGTATCCCGGTGCATATGGATTGATTCCGCAAACGTGGGATCAGGACAACGACATGTTGGATTTCATTCTTGCGAATGTGACCGAAACGCTTGTGCCAGGGTCGCTGGTCGAATTGCGCGTGATCGGAATCATGAAATTTGAAGATGGCGGGGAAATTGACGACAAGATTATCTGCGTTCCCGCGGACGATAAGCGATCAGACCACATGACGTCGTACAAGGATCTTGGCGCGCACTGGGAAAAGGAAACGGCGCACTATTTCGAATATTACAAACACTTGAAAAAGCCAGGGACATGTAAAGTCCTCGGGTTCTTCGAGGCTGACGAAGCGGTCAACGTCATTCACGAATGCACCGAACGCTACCGCACAGAAATCCTGCCAAAGATTCAGGAGTAGGGGCGGTATTGAGTTGTTGTTGTGCTCATGTGTGCTCCGTGATGCGATCGCATCCCAGAGCACAGAGTTTTCCGTATGAGGACAATTGCGCACATTCGAGCCCACCTTCTCGTATGAGCACAATTGCGCACACTCACCATTACTTACTCCCGCACGTACTTTTCGGCGGGCTTTAGCATGAAGGGGATGCGAGAGAGAATGGCCTTGGAAATGGGGAAGAAGGCGATTTTATCGAGGATGAGGTTGAGCCAGCCCGTGGTAATGCAGTAATACCGACGAAACGGTGCGGTGTGGTGAATGCGGTGGTGATTTGGAGAGAGGATGAGTCGTGCGCGTTGGAAGAAGCGAATGAGCTTTGGAGCGCTTGGCATGTGTGCCCACTTGTGAAACTGATTCGTGAGGAACACGCCAAGTACCAGGAAATACGAGGTGGCGAATGCGAAGGCGACGACGGAGTTCAGTGCATAGTGAAAAACTACATGCGCCAAGATCATCATAGTGGGCAATGATACGAGGCAGTTATGACCGTTGGTTTGCACAAAACCGTGGCGGGTGATGTCTTCCGGATCGGTATGATGCTGCCGAAACGGCTCGATGAACGCCTTTCCAAGAATTGGGGTTGTTTCGCTCCCGAATGAGTCGCCAAGAAAGTGAACAAATCCAGAGAGAAAGTCCGAGAGCACATATCCGGCAACGCCCGCGAGGAGCAGGAACGAAATCGGAAGAAACTCCGCAATGGTGACAACGTGAATACTCAGAATTACAAGATACACGGAGAACACTGCGATCCCGATATAATCCATCACCACGATGTGTTTGCCGCGTTGATCCATAGATCGACTATGTAAACACGATCGTATTCTTTTTCACATCAACTGTCACGGCACTTTCTGGGAGCACATCGCCCTTCACCACCGACAGTGCGAGAGGATCGAGAATGTGCGATTGAATGACACGCTTGAGTGGTCGTGCGCCAAAATTGGGATCGTATCCTTTTTCCGCAAGAAATGCTTTCGCACGGGCAGAGAAGGTGATGGTGATATTGCGTGTGGTTTTCAGACGTGCTGCAACAAGATCGAGCTGGAGTTGCACAATGCTCTTGAGATGCTCTTTGGAGAGCGCATGGAACACGATGGTTTCGTCGATGCGATTCAAGAACTCTGGGCGGAAATGATCACGGAGAAGCTCGAGAACTTTTTGCTGTGTTGCATCGGCCTTTGCATCATCGCTTTCCACAAATCCAATCTTTCGTCCGCTTTGCAGAATAACATCGCTGCCGATGTTTGATGTCATGATAATGATGGTATTTTTGAAGTTGACGGTGCGACCTTTTGCGTCGGTGAGACGGCCATCGTCAAGAATTTGCAAGAGCATATTGAACACATCGGGATGTGCTTTCTCGATCTCGTCAAAGAGCACCACGGAATACGGGTGCTTGCGAATGCGTTCCGAGAGCTGACCACCTTCTTCGTAGCCGATGTACCCCGGAGGAGAGCCGATCATTTTGCTGACGGAATGTTTTTCCATGTATTCGCTCATGTCGAGTCGAACGAGCGACGATTCGTCGTTGAACATGAATCCTGCAAGCGCACGTGCGAGCTCTGTTTTTCCAACGCCGGTTGGACCAAGGAAGATGAATGACCCGATTGGGCGCTTTTCTTCGGAAAGTCCTGCACGCGATCGACGGAGCGCGTTACTCACCGCAACAATGGCTTCGTCTTGACCAACAACGTGCGCGCGAAGGGCATCTTCCATGCGCGCTAATTTGATCATTTCGCTTTCGAGCATTTTTGAGACAGGAATGTGCGTCCAACGTGCAACGACAGTGGCGATATCTTCTTCGGCAATGACTTCCTTGAGGAGCCCGCGTTCTGCTTGAAACTGTTTGAGTTCGCGCTCGTGTGCCCCAAGCTCGTCCCGCTTTTTTGGAAGCTCGCCGTACCGAATTTCCGCAACGCGCTCAAGATTGCCACGGCGCTCTTCGTACTCCGCTTCGTTTGTGAGCTTGTCGATCTGACTTTTGTGCTCGCGAATTGTCGCAATGAGGTTCTTCTCGTTCGTCCATCGCAACGAGAGCTCGGCCGACTTTTCTTTGCTATCGGCAATGAGTTTATCAATTTCCTGCAATCGCGCTTTCGATACCTTGTCGTCTTCCTTCAAGAGCGCCTGGCGTTCGATTTGTAATCGCATCTCCTCACGTGTGAGACGATCAAGGTCTTCCGGCATTGAATCGATTTGTAATCGTAATCCGGCCGCGGCCTCATCGATAAGATCGATTGCTTTGTCGGGGAGATGCCGATCGGGGATATAGCGTGATGAGAGTTCAACCGCAGCAACAATCGCGCCGTCGGAAATGCGAATACCGTGATGAATTTCGTAGCGCTCTTTAATGCCGCGCAAAATCGCGATTGCGTCGTTCGGCGACGGCTCTTCCACCATGAGCGGCTGGAATCGGCGTTCAAGTGCTTGGTCCTTTTCGATATAGCGCTGGTATTCCTTGGTGGTGGTTGCGCCAATGACGCGCAATTCGCCACGCGCGAGTGCGGGCTTGAGGAGGTTGCTTGCATCCATGGGGGATTCGTCACCTTTCCCTGCGCCAACGAGCATGTGAAGCTCGTCAATAAAGAGAATATATTTTCCCTCCGATTGGGTGATCTCCCGCATCACCGCTTTTAAGCGCTCTTCAAATTCACCGCGAAATTTTGTGCCCGCAATCAGCGCGCCAAGGTCGAGCGCAACGAGCTCTTTTTGTTTGAGTGTTTCTGGCACGTCGCCGGCAACAATGCGCTGCGCGAGCCCTTCGGCGATTGCGGTTTTTCCCACGCCAGCTTCCCCAATCAGCACGGGATTGTTTTTTGTTCTCCGTGAAAGCACCTGCATGACGCGACGAATTTCATCGTCGCGCCCAATAACCGGATCGAGCTTTCCATGGCGTGCGCGCTCGGTGAGGTTGAAACTATACTTTTCGATCGCTTGATATTTCGCTTCGGGTTCTGGTGAGTCAACACGTTGGCTCCCGCGGAGTTCTTTGAGTGCGGCAAGAATTGCCGGTTCTGTGACGTGATGCTCGCCGAGCATGGTCGCGATGGTGCGGTCCGAAAGGAGTCCAAGAAGGAGATGTTCCGTGGAGATGTACTCGTCGCCAAAATGCTTTGCATGCTTTGCCGACGATTCGAGAACTCCTGCAAGCGGGGGAGTAAGGATGATTTGGCCAACGCCGCCGCGCTCGATGCCTTGGTGCTTTGGAAGCGCGTCACACATGCGATCGATGTCGCCTAAGAGTGCAGGAAGGCTTGTGGCCATTTTTTGGAACACGGTGACCACAAAGCCGCTTTCTTGACGGGCAAGCGCGGCAAGCAAGTGAATTGGTTCCACGCCGTGTTGACCGTTTTCCCATGCGAATTGCTGGGAACTCTGAATGGCTTCTTGTGATTTACTGGTGAAATTGTTTGGAATCATACGAGGATATTAGCACTCTCTAGTGTAGAGTGCTAAGTGAGGTGATGTCAACGAGAATGCCGTTCACACTGTGGAAAAACTATGCTAAGATTGGCGCATTCTTTATACGTATTATGAAGCGCTTCCTTCCGGCATTTGTGGTGATTGGTGCGGTGGTCGTTGTGCATGTTGTGGTGGTGGCACTGGGAGTATATCAAGCGATACTGTGGTTCGACGTGCCGATGCATTTCTTTGGCGGGTATGCAATGGCCATGCTCGGCCTTGCGTTCTTTCGTCTCATTCAATCGCGCACCGAATTCCCAAAGGGGAGCGGCGCGGATGCACGTTGGGCCCTGATCGCTTTGGAAGGTGTCTTTGTGGTTGGCTTTGCGATGCTTATCGGCATTGCGTGGGAATGGTACGAATTTCTTTTCGACCAATTTGCAACATCGATGGTTGCGCAATACGGATTTGCGCAGATGGGAATCGCAGACACCATGGGAGACTTTTTCAACGATGCTGTTGGCGCGGTGATTGCGTGGGTGATGTGGCGCGAGCGCGCGTAGGTATGCGGACGGTGACGCTCTTTGATGTTCGGCTCGGCGATTACTCGCATGAAGAGCTTGTTGCACAGCTCGAGCAATTGTGTTCGCAACAGCATGTGTCGCCTGCACTCGTCGTCACACCAAATCCGGAAATGCTCCTTGCCGCACGCAAGAACCCCGAATTCCGTAACGTTTTGCTTCAGAGCGCGCTTGCACTGCCCGACGGGGTAGCGCTTCGCTTTGCGGCTGCTGCGCTCTGTGGCGTGTCTGGCCTCCGTCGCCATACTGGCGTTGACGTGTTGCCAGACCTCGCGCAATCCGCGAAGACGCACAAGTTGACCCTGGTCCTTTTGGGCGGGACTGCGTTTTCATTATCGCGAACAGAGCAGTATTTTGCGACACTTATACCAGGTGTAAAAATCGTTGCGATTGAACCAGGAATCATCGATGAAGATGTGCCGACATTGCAGCAAAGCATTATTGATCAGCTTGAACGCATTGGTCCTTGTGTGATCGCGGTTGCACTCGGGCAGGGAAGGGGAAGGACGCAGGGCAAGCAGGAGTTTGTGATGGATGACATTGCGCGGACTGTGCTGAATGCACGCGTTCTTATTGGTGTTGGTGGCGCATTTGATATGTATTCCGGGAAGATTCGGCGATCCCCACGGTGGGTGCAGCGTTTGGGATTTGAATGGTTTTGGCGACTGTGTTGGGAGCCCTGGCGCCTGATGCGCATTGTTCGCGCGGTTATCGTCTTTCCAAGCGTGGTTGTGTGGGATACACTCAAACGTGGAATCTTCGTTCGCGCGGCGGGACGTGTTGCTCGCGAGCTGTTTCTCCATTTTATTCGTCGATAATCACTGTATGCCGACGGTTCGTACTCGTATTGCTCCATCTCCAACGGGCAAAATGCACATTGGCACATTGCGTACTGCGCTTTTTGATTACTTCCTTGCCAAGCAAAACAACGGACAATTTTGTATTCGTATTGAAGATACCGATCAAGAACGTCTTGTCCCTGGCGCGGTGGAAAATTTGCTCGAAATGTTTTCCGTGATGGGCATTCCGCACGACGAGGGTCCGGTATTGAATGATGACGGCACGTTGAGCGAACGTGGTGCATACGGGCCCTACACGCAATCGCAACGATTGCCGTTGTATCAGCAGTATGCCGAACAACTGATCGCGAACGGTCATGCATATATTTGCTTTTGCACGACCGAACGATTAGACGAGATGCGCAAAACACAAATGGCGGCAAAACAAACGGCAAAGTATGACCGTCGTTGCTTAGCGCTCACAAAAAATGAAGTGGATGCGCGCATGGCCACAGGGGAAGAGTATGTTGTGCGCATGAAAGTACCGGAAGGCAAAACGGAATTTGATGATGCAATTCGCGGACGAATTTCTTTTGATAATCGCGAGGTGGACGATTGTATTCTGATGAAGTCCGATGGATATCCGTCCTATTACCTTGCATGTGTGGTCGACGATCATCTCATGGAGATTAGTCACGTGTTGCGCGGTGAAGAGTGGATTTCGTCCACACCAAAATCGCTCATCTTATATGACATGCTGCAATGGGAGAGCCCTATTTTTGCGCATGTTCCGTTGTTGCTTGGGCCGGATAAACAGACGCTTTCCAAACGCACTGGCGATACTGCAGTTGAGGAATATGTAAAACACGGATACGTCGCGGAAGCAATTGTGAATTTTGTCGGCACACTGGGATTCAATCCTTCGGGTGATACCGAAATCTTCACCATGCAAGAACTGATTGAAAAGTTCGATTTGAGTAAAGTAAATTCATCCGGAGCGATTCTGAATGTGGAGAAGCTTGATTGGATGAATAAGCACTATCTTGCTCAAATGTCCGAGGAAGATCTTGTTGCACGCGTGACACCATTTCTTGGGGATGTGGTTGTTGATGACGTGGTACGGCGCGCGCTGCTTGTGGAGCGTTCGCGTGTTTCGCGACTGACCGAATTCGCGGAAGCAATCGCGCCATATGTACAGGACAAGGCTTACGATCCAGCGCATCTTGTTTGGAAAAAGGCGGATGTTTCGGACGCAAAAACGCAGCTCACGAATGTTCTTGGGTTTCTTACTGGAACAAGCGACGAGACTTTTACCCAGGTTTCACTCCTCGAATCCGCAGTGAAGGAGTATATTAGGAGCGAGGGATTGCAGAATGGCAACGTGCTCTGGCCGCTTCGTGTTGCCGTGAGTGGCATGGAGCGCTCTGCAACGCCGTTTGAGTGCATGTGGGTTGTTGGAAAACAGACATCGTTGCGCCGTATTCGTCATGCGATCGACCAATTATCATGAGCATTATGCAGGAGGGCAGGGGAGTGACAATCTGCGTTGCGATACTTGCCGTTGCGGCTGGATTGTTTTTTGCGCTTCCTGTTCGTGCAGCGTCGTCAGCGGACGATCTTGCGCAAATCCAGCATGCGATCAGCGAAAAGCGTGCATCGATTGACGCGCTGAATTCGCAATTAGAATCGTATCGTGCGCGAATTCGTGAATTAAGCAACCGGGGTGCATCGTTAGAAAACGATATTGCGTTACTCGAGAATGAATCCGCCATGGCTGAGCTCGATATTGCCGCAACGCAAAATGCGCTTGACGAACAGTCGTTAGAGCTTCGATTTATTGAAAAGCAGATGGATGATGTCATGACAGAGCTTTCGGTCCGAAGAAAGATGCTTGCCGATTTATTGTTTACCCTGCATAAAAGCGACAATAAGGGCGTACTTGAAATGGTGATTGGCGCGCAAACGTTCAATGATATTTTTGCAGTAGCACAGCAGTTGACCTCGGTGAATGAGGACATGCGCGCTGCGCTTGAAGCAACGCAAAGAACGAAACAGGATTTAGAAACACGGGAAGGAGTTCACGAAGCAAAGATGGCGCAACTTGTTGAGACGCAACGATCGTTGGTGCAAAAGATCGAAGGCTTAGAAATGCGTAAGAATGCCAAGGTTGTCCTTGCGCAAGCAACTGCAGAATCGGAGAACGAATATCGCGTCCTCATGAGTGAATTACGCTCGGAGCAACAGAGTATTACAAACGAAGTTGCGTCGCTCCAGAGCGAATTGCAGAACAAGCTCATTGCGCATGATGGAGCGAGCTCGGGCAATACGGTTATCACATGGCCAGTGCACGGAGTTATTACAGCATTATTTCACGACACTACCTACCCATTTCGGAATCTCTTCGAGCACCCGGGCCTTGATATTGCCGTTCCCCAGGGAACAGCGATTGAGGCGGCTGCGCCAGGATATGTGGCTCGGGTGTACCGCGGTCAGCAATACGGCTATTACGTGATGATTATTCACGCAAATGGATTTGCAACGTTGTATGCGCACATGTCGCGTATTGATGTGGAGCAAGATCAATACGTTGCACGCGGACAAGTGATTGGATTATCCGGGGGTCGTCCCGGTACGGTGGGTGCCGGTTTCTCAACCGGACCACACGTTCATCTGGAAGTGCGTCGAGATGGCATTCCGACGGATCCGTTGTTGTATCTTGATCGTTCGCAATTGTAATAGGCGTTTTTATTGTCTCACGCGGAATGCGGCAAGTTTTCCTTCGTACACAGAAATACGCGACGCATTTAAATGCGCTGTGTTGATTTATGGGTACCAGAGTACCTTGAAAATAAAACAGCGCACCACGTCGAATGTGAGTGTCGCACGGCGTGAATTTCTAAGGTGGTTCGGCACCTCGATTGCATATGAATGCAGGGGAAGGAGCGGACTGAAATATCGTTGTGGAGTAACTTGTGTTTTTCTCACTGGTTGGTACACGGCACATGCACGCGATTGACGATGAGATGCCGTTGACGATAATGCATGAATTGGGACGAGCACCAGTGATTATAGGGATTGAGTGGAACGATGGTAGAGGATGACCTTTGGTTAATGGATGATTGATGAGGTTCGATCTTACCGGTATCGCGGTCCGTCCAAAAAGCATCTTATGTGTCGTAAATGATATATTGTACGACGCCACGGAATTCAATCCAATACAAGGCGGTGTGACACACGATACGGTGCCCCATCCGATCATCCAGGTTCTCTTCCCTTGCGGTACCGCTTCAGTTCAATCTCAACGCGTGAAGAATCTCTTCTGTACGCTTAGTGCTTTATGCGCTCATGAGGAGCTGTAATTCATGCATGACTGCATCAACGTGCCCGGAGACCTTCACGCCATCGTAGCGCTTCACAATCTCCCCTACCGGATTGATGATCAGTGTTGTGCGAACGATCCCATCAAATTCACGTCCCATGAACTTTTTTGTTTGCCACACGCCAAACTTTTCACAGACAGCGTGATCGGGGTCGGCAAGAAGCGGAAAGTTGAGGGATTCTTTCTCGGCAAATTTCTTATGCCTTGTTTCACTATCGGCAGAAATACCAAGAACCGCTGCGCCCATTGCAGTGATGCGGTTATAGTTATCGCGAAAATTACATGCTTCTTGCGTACAGCCCGGGGTCATATCTTTCGGATAAAAGTACAACACGACCCATGTACCGCGATACTGTGCAAGCGAATGCGCAACGCCGTGTTGATCGGACAACGTGAAGGTTGGTGCTTGCATAGGGAGAGATACGAAAAGAATGAATGGCGCAGAGATTGGTGACGGGACGCGATGATCAGCACAGCGCCACCGACAACGCAAAGCAATGCATAACCCTATTGTTGAGTATACCTGCGCCAACCAATTCCGTCATTGAGCATCCCAATCATGCTGCACCTTGATCGCGAATCCCCTATTTCATGTACACGTATGCTCCGAATCGCAAATCAATGTATTCGTTCGGGGCCACGAATCCCGTCGCGCCTGTTACTGATTGCAGGGCAATCATTTGTGCCTCAGGGTCGCGGGTAAGATCGAACAAAAGCGCATACGGTTGATTCGTGATTAATCGTGCCCACGGACTCCGTACGCCATCCATTTGCACCAATGTTGTATGAATTCCCTGTGCGCGTAATCGTGCTTGAATATCAAGGATCACAGTGACAAGTTCAGCAGGAAGAGACTCCGCGCTTTCGTTGTTCGTATTTACAATGATCGGCATGTCATCGGAAATGTGGACAGGCTTGTGTGCCGGGTCCGTTGATGACTGATGGTGGCGAGCGTCGACGTCAATGAGTTCTTCCGGTGTTGCATCACGAACATATTCGCCGGAGAGATTGAACAACATCGTCCGTTCTGCGTTGCGCCACACAACATGCATGACGCGCTCAGTCACCGTAATGATCAGTGCATTTCCTTGTGTATCAATACGGACGTCATCAAGCGGAAACTCCGTCATCAGTGCATCACGGATGCGGCCATGGGAAATCATGGGTGTGAACGTTTGAGAAACAAAAGGTATTCGACGATCATGAATTGCGCGCTGCGTTGTTTGCTGCAGCGTATCACTGCTCAATGTTTCTCCGCCTTGGATCGTGATCCCAGTCAGCTGAAACCATGGAAGATGCGTGAATCCAATGCAGAGCGCAAGGATGAGAACGATACTACCCACGATGATCGAGGCGAGCAGAATGCGTTTTGGCGGTGCTTTGAAAAAGAGCGGGTTCTTTCTGGTCCCGTTGTCGTATTGCTTCGCATGGCGCAAGCGGAGGAAATCGCGTTGTTTCTTTTCGATGATCATGCAACGGGAATTCGAGGCAACAGTGGATTAATCCGTGTGACAATTTCGTAGTTAATCGTACCAATGCGTGCAGCAAGATCGTCGGCGCTTATCCCATGCATTCCATCGCGACCGAGAAGCGTGACGTCGTCCCCTGCTGCCACCGATGGGACAGCAGACACGTCAACCATCGTCATATTCATGCAGACGTTGCCAATCACCGGGCATCGCCTGCCCTTCACAAGCACTTCGCCACAATTTGAGAGTGCTCGATCGTACCCATCATAATACCCCACCGGAAGCACGGCGATGCGCAGTGGCCGGTTTGCAACGTGCGTTCCCCCGTATCCAATTGCGCCACCAGGGGGAACGTCTTTTACCTGCGCGATACGTGTTTTCCAGCTCAGCACCGGCTCCAGTTCAA
>CAZVBP010000022.1:11569-13501 GCA_964625515.1 uncultured Gammaproteobacteria bacterium | reverse complement strand
GTCGGGCTCATAACCCGAAGGTCGTCGGTTCAAATCCGACCCCCGCAACCAAAAATATCTCGACATTCTGTCGAGATATTTTTGTCCTGAAGCGATGCTGCCAATGAAGGCATAGCATCGCTGAAGGACCTCCCAGGAAGAAAGCGGCCACCGGCTTCGGCTGGTGCTTTTTGTTTGCTATACTTCTTCTATTGCTATGGCCCACATCGTCTCTATCGTGAACCAGAAAGGGGGCGTGGGGAAAACCACCACGTCCATGAATCTTGCCGCATACCTGTCGCATCTGGGGAAGGCGGTGCTTCTTGTGGATTTAGACCCACAAGGCAACGCAACAAGTGGCTTTGGGCATAGTCCAACCGAATTGTCGGGCACATATGAGGCGCTGGCTGGTACGCATCAAGCGCGCGATCTTGTGGTTGGTACGTCGCATCCTGGCCTTGCGCTGCTTCCTGGCGGGCCAGATCTTGCGGGATCTGCAGTGGAATTAGTGTCGGAGTTTAATCGTGAACGAAAGCTCGAGGCCGCACTTGCATCGGTGCGCAACGATTACGATTATATTTTGATCGATAATCCGCCATCGCTTGGGTTGCTCACCATCAACGGACTCGTGGCCAGCGATAGTGTGCTCATCCCTGTGCAAGCGGAATATTATGCGCTCGAAGGGTTGGGGCAGCTCATGCACACCGTCACACTTGTTCGTCAGCATCTCAAACCCGATCTTGGTATTATGGGCGCAGTCATCACGATGTTTGATCCGCGCACGAATCTTTCCAATCAGGTGCTGCAAGAATTGTATAAACATTTTCCGGGGAAAATTTTCCGGTCGGTGATTCCTCGAAGCGTGCGGCTCGCAGAAGCACCAAGTTTTGGAAAAACCATTTTGCATTACGATCCAGAGTCCAAAGCGGCAAAGGCGTATGAGCGACTTGCGCGCGAGTTTTTAGTGCGAGAAGAGTCTGGCGTTGCCACCGAAAAGTAATCATATGCAAAAGACACAAGGGGGGTTAGGAAGGGGATTGGGCGCTTTGCTTCCCACAACAAATGCGTCATCGACCAACGAAGATCGAGGAGCAATGCGCGAGTCGGTGGCACCGCGCGTTCTCCTCACGCCGCAACCACGAGGAGCATCGATTGCTCAGGCACCTGCTGCATCGAAAGCGATTGTTGAGGAAAGTGGTGATCGCGTGCTTCAGATCGCTCCAGACAACATCGTTGCCAACCCTCGTCAGCCACGCACGCATTTCCGTGAGGAGGATCTCACTGATCTGATGGCGAGCGTGCAAGAGCACGGCATTCTGCAGCCGCTTGTAGTTTCGGTGCGTGATGACGGGAAATATGAACTCATCGCTGGTGAGCGCAGATTGCGTTCTGCGCGTGCTGTTGGCCTGCGCACGGTTCCGGTGGTGGTCCGCAACGCAACGGATCGACAAAAGCTTGAATGGGCGCTCATTGAAAACATTCAACGCGCCGATCTGAACGCGGTTGAAGAAGCGCGCGCATATCAGGCGTTGATGGAGGATTTCTCGCTCACGCAAGAAGATGTTGCGGGGCGAGTAGGGAAGAGTCGATCGCAGATTGCAAATACATTGCGTTTGCTCGAGCTTCCGCAAGAAATGCTTGATGCGGTGATCGACGGGAGTATCACGAAAAGTCATGCGCGCACGCTGCTTGCTGAGCCGGATGTCGATCGTCGACGCGCGCTCTTCCTCCGCATGAAGGATGGCGGTATGACGGTGCGTGGCGCGGAATCGTCCACCACGAATCGCAGGCAGGCAAAAACAAAAGATGCAAATATCGCTGCGTTAGAATCGGAACTTCGTGAACGCTTGGGTACAAAAGTGGTGATTGACGTGAAGGGCTCTGCAAGCACCATCACCATCCACTGTTACTCGAAAGATGATCTTGCGGAAATGATCCGTCGCCTGAAATAGC
>CAZVBP010000022.1:0-11469 GCA_964625515.1 uncultured Gammaproteobacteria bacterium | reverse complement strand
AGGCCGCGTTGTGCTTCGTGCAATGCGGCTTTAATTTTGGATCGCGCGTGCCGTGTTTTTACAAATTTGAGCCAGTCTTTATTTGGTGTCTTGCGATTTTTGTCGATGATGAGCTCGCACATATCGCCGCTTTTCAGCGCGCGGTCGAGCGGCGCAATCTCGCCATTCACCTTCGCCTGCGTGATTTTGTTGCCAATTTCGGTGTGAATGGCGTAACCCATGTCGATCGGCGTGGAATCTTCGGGAAGATCGATCACATCGCCCTTTGGCGTGAACACAAAAATGCGATCGCGGAACATGTCGAGCTTCAACTCATTGAGATGCGTTTTAAAATCGTCGGTGTTCAGTTCTTTTTGAATACGTGCAAGCTCTTCCATCCATTGCACGTTGCGTTCCTCGCGCGTGGCGCCGGCTTTGTAGCGCCAGTGCGCTGCCACACCGTATTCGCTTTCCTCATGCATTTCTTGGGTGCGAATCTGGAACTCCAAGATTGATCCACTTTCGTCAAAAACCGTGGTGTGGAGCGATTGATAGCCGTTCGGTTTTGGTTGTGCAATGTAGTCTTTAATGCGGCCTGGGAGTGGCGTGTAGAGTCCGTGCAAGATGCCAAGAACGGCATAGCAATCGGTGATATCAGCCACCACCACGCGCATCGCCACGATGTCGTACACTTTGCTCATGTCATTTTTGTACTTGAGCAACTTGCGGTACAAACTGTAGCAGTGCTTCACGCGGCCGTGGATATCCACATAGCTCACATCGTGACTCAAGAGCTCGTCGCTTACTTTTTTCATTGCGCTATCAAGCGACGGGCCGAACTTTTTCACACGCTCCTCCAATAGATGCTTCGTCCAGCTATATTCTTGTGGTTCGATGTACCGAAAGGCGTAGTCCTCAAACAATCCACGGTATTCACCCATGCCAAGACGGTTGGCAATCGGGCCGTAGATTTCGAGCACTTCGCGCGCAATGCGGAGCCGCTTGTGCTCTGGAAGCGCATAGAGCGTTTCCATGTTGTGCATGCGATCTGCAAACTTAATAAAAATCACGCGCACATCGCTCGCCATTGCCACGAACATCTTACGGAGATTTTCCAAATAGCGCTCCTCCCCGCGATACTTCACGTGGCCGAGTTTGGTGATGGCGCTCACCATTGATGCGATGTCCTCGCCAAATTCGCCTTGAATGTCCTCAATCGTGCGCTCAGTATCTTCGGGAACGTCATGCATCAATCCTGCAGCGATCACCTCGCTTGGCAATTTTAAATCTGCAAGCTTCACGCCCACCGCAAAACAGTGCGTAAAATATGGTTCACCGGTGGCGCGCAGTTGCCCCTCGTGCGCTGCTTTTGCGTAGTCGTATGCTTTGGTGAGGAGCGCGATATCGTCGGCGCTGTAATGAGCGTCGAGCCTTCGGATTAAATCGGTGACCGGGGCGATTTCCATATGCGTAGAGTATATCGACACGTGGGTGAGAGCAAATGCGGTATACTTCTTCTATGACGTCTCCACAACAGGTTTCGGTTGACGAAAAAGCACTGATCCAAGAAGCTCGCGTACTTGCGGTGCAGTTTTCGCGTGTGCTCGATGCATCGTCCATACCTGAACAAGAAAAAGCGGCGTGGGCAGCGCTTATTCCCGAAATGCGGCTCGATCAACTCTCGCGGTTTTCCACAGTGCTCGATGCATATCTTACCAAAGCGGTGCGCGACGAGTTGCGGGGCGTTGAGGAACAGTTGCGCGCGGTGATGGAAAAGTATGCGGCAAAGCAGGCACAAACCGAGAACACGCTGATGTCGGGCATTTCACGGATCGTGCAGGAAATCCGTACCGAAGACTCCGCTCGCGCACGCGGTGAATAATTGACGATGTATGGCTAAAGGTACAAGTGGGGATCCAAAAGGAGCACAACGGTCAAAAAGAGAACGCGAGCCACAGCTCTCGCCCGTTGTTCAGTTATACGACCGTGCGCAAGGGGTTCTTGATCGTTTGAAAAAGGGTGACACTAAGGTTCGTCCAGGCGATAGCGAGGCATTCCATCATCTTTACAATGAATTTTTACGAATCAAAGAAAAAGATGTTCCATCAAACGATCGAGCGCTCTATGATTTACTGTGCGCCGATTTTGATGCGGCAGAGAAAAATATTCCTGTTGTCGACGGGGGTTCGGTTGTAATAGGAGACCAGGAGGCTGGTAAAAAAGCTCCGACAAAGAAGACAGAGATAAAAAGTGAAGACGAGCCTAGTCCCGCTGATGTTCGAACGCCTCAGCTTTCGAGCCCCGATTCGGAAAAACTGATTGAGCTGCAGCGAGCTGGAAAAACGTTCAAAAACCGATTACGGAAGCTGACAAATGTGTTACCCATATTCGAGGGAATCGAGATTGGGCTGCGAGATCCTGCGCTCTTTGAGAAGTTTCGATCAGATTTTCATCAGCTTGTTCAAGACTTTTTTCAGATATTAGGTGAGCATAATCTCTTGCAGTCTGATGGGATGATTGAGGATAGTGCCCCAGAAGAATGGCTTGGCTATTGGGATCAATTAGCTGATTTAACGGAAGGGGCTGAACAACTTGAGGGATGGTCAATGCAAACAACGAGTGCAACTGCCGTAACGCCAGCCCCAGCCCCGGCTCCTGCGCCAGCAAAAGCTCCAGCGCCGAAAAAAGCTACTGACCCTGCGCCAAAAGCAGATGCAAAAGAGCCCGCACTAGATAAGGGGAGAGAACCGGCGCTTACACCGGAACAGATTCGGATCATGGCGCTCGAGTATCGAAAGTCTGCGTCGGAAGCATGTGAATATATTGGAATGATCATCGCCATGCCGATTGATACTCCCAATGCGCGTTTTGCTGCGCGTGTGAAAATCGATGAGCTGGAGGGGCTTCTTGCAATGTTCCGAGAAGATTGGGCAAAGAATGCAGCGAAGCATCTTCGTCCTGGTGAAAAATGGACGACGGAATGGCAGCTCGCTGCGGATGAGTATGATCGTGCGCGTGATCGCTATCAGACGGTGAAAGAGAATAGCGAGATTCTTCGTGCAGCAAGCGAAAAAGATTGGGAGACGTACGAGAAGGAGTTTGATAGTCGGCTCGCGACATTTGGCATGCGTTTGGTTTTTGCCAAGCGATTTGGTGGTGATCGACGAATAACAGAAGCGACGGGGTTGCGTGCGTATCTTGAAGAATTGCGCGACCACTGGCGGGCGTTGAAATTACAATTGTGGGCGGAGGATCCTGAGGTGGCAGCGATCAATCGTTTTGATGTGACATTGCGGGAGATGCGGGCAGAGCTCGAGCAGATGATGCGCGAAAAAAATGCACGTGCGCTCCGCGCAGAGCAGATTACCGAAGCGCTTGCAGAGACAATGACGCGAGCACATGGATGTTGGAACGAAACCATGAGTTATGCGAAGCGGTATGCCTTTTTAGAGCGTTTTGTGGCAGGGACGGTGAAGCCGGGGGAGGAAGGATTCCAAAAGTACGTGGACAATCCGGTGGTCTTTTTAGAAATGGTGAAGCCGCTTTTGGAGGCGTACGCGAAAGTTCAGATGAAGGTGAGGGTGGATCAAGAGATGTCGCGCGGAGCGACCAAGCCACGGGATGCGACAGTATCAATCGGCAGATTACCAAAGACGATGCCCGGTGATGCAGGGGGAGGAAAGCCTGTGGATGTATTGCCTGATACCGTGATCCCGGCTGATGCGTCTGGGGCAACTGCGGAACCGTTGGTGGATTCGGGAGTAGACGCGATTGATACCGTGCCAGTCATGGTTCAAGCGCCTCGGGAGGGGATTGCGGAGACGGAGCGCGTGAGGGAGATCGCCCGCATTTTGGCGGACGATATGTTCTGGGAGCCAACAGTGTCGCGATCGGCGCGGGTTACGCGTATTGGCGCGATCATTCGCAGTGCTGGTGGCACACGGTTAAAGAGTGATGCTGGATTGCGTCCCGATCGTGTCGATGCATTTTACGAAGCGGCGGGATTTGCGGATGAAGCCGATTTAGCGGCGCGAATGGATGCGATCCGTGCGCGATTTGCTTCGGTTGATACTGCTGGAGCGGAGCCTGCCGACACAGGTGAGGGCGATCAAGATGAAGTCGATGAGAATGTAGATCTCTCGGGAGATATCGATGATAAGTCGAAAAAGCTCGATGCGCCGGTGAACACGCAAAATCCAGAATACGCAAATCTCGATAATAACGCTCCGGCTGGCGAGAGAAAGTTTGAAGCGCTGGTGAATGACGAGGATGGATTCGAGGACGATGAGGATGATGAGGATGAGCCATCAGAGCCAATCGTGCCGGTCGATGATGCAGAGCTGGATTTGGATGATGATGACGAGGAACCGGATACCGAAGAGGAAGAGCCCGATGTTGTGCCGGTTGTGGTTGAGACTGTTCCTGAGGAAGAAACGTCCACTCCTGATGTGCCGCCGGCCGATCATCCGGAGGAAAAAGTGGCGAGTTTGGCGAGGTGGGCGATGGATAAGGCGCGCCGATTGTTCGGTGGTGGTGCAAAAGCAGAGGCGTTCACCGAGTCTCCTGATGCTGCGCCGATTGAGCCAGCGGAGGCGCGAGCGTGGACATTCCAAGGCATTGTTCGTGCGCTGACGCCAGTGCTGGGATCGAAGATCTTTGCGGATTCCTTGCAGCATCTTTCACGGAGTTTTGTGGCGGATCGCACGCGATCGCAGCTTCATGTCGAATTGCTCGATGCGCTTCATGACGAGAAGGAAGCGATTCGGAACGGTGCCGATGATGAATCGCAGCGGCAGGCGAGCCTGCAGGCGATTGAGCGTGTTACTCGGGTGATTGATGCGCTCGATCCGGCGCGATTCTCGGATGCTGAAAAGGCAACGATGCGCGGAGATGTTTTCGCGTTGCGGGAAAAATATCTTGCGCCGACCGAAGAAAACACGGTTGCCCAGTATCGAGCCCTTGCCGAGATACTTGAACAACACGTTCGTGCCACGGTCGCGGAGTGGGAGCATGGTAGTGCGAGTATGAGTGCGCTTGAGACAATCGCACAATTACCGTTTGGGAAAGGATTGGCGTATGGAATCACGCAATTCCGTAACCGATTCGAAGGATCGCTCGCAAAGAATCCCGACGCGTCGCGTGTGGCGCATGTGGCCGTTGCGTTCCGTGAAGCGTGGAACGCCGAACGTGCAGCGCGCAATCGCGGAGAGGCAATGAATGCCGCGGATGCGGCAGACGTGCTCGGTGCTGCGTATGGAGTAAAGGTGACAACGTCGCCATTTGAACGTGTGATCAGTGTGTTACGAAAGGCAGACGCGGAGGATCTTGATGAGGCGGCAGGATTGGTCGCGCAAGCGCGCAAACGACTTCACGAATTCATCGATGGTGTTCTTGGTCCGGCGGAGAAGAAGGCAGCGAAAGTAGCATCGGTGAAGTAGCACTGACACATCACAAACACCCACACACCGTCATGGTGCGTGGGTGTTTTGATATTCACTTATTCATCGTTCTCTTTCGCTTTTCGTTTCCACGCGCGCTTTGGCGCTTTGCGCTTCTTCTCCAGGATTGCAATTGCGTCAGGGAGTGTCACGGTCAGTGGATCGGTGCCTTTGGGAATCGTCGCATTCGTCTTGCCATCGGTGACGTACGGGCCGTAGCGGCCGTCGCGCACCACAATTTCTCCTTTGGTTTCTGGGTCGGTGCCTAGTGTTGCGAGCGGCGTCATCATTTTGATTTTCTTCGCCACGCCTTCGGTGCAGAGCACGATGGCGCGATCGAGTGTGATCGTTGCGGGATGCTCTTCCGGTGGCAAGGAAATGTTCACGGCACCGCATTTGAGATACGGGCCGAATCGTCCCACATTTGCCACGATGTCTTCGCCGCTTGGGTGCTTGCCCACCGTGCGGGGGAGGGAAAGGAGCCGAAGTGCTTGTTCGAGTGTGAGTGTGTCCATCGTCTGCGTTTTCTCAAGGGATGCGCGGCGCGGCTTTTCGTCGCCTTCTGCTTCGCCAAGCTGCACAAACGGTCCGAAGCGCCCGGTGCGCACGACAATTTCTTTTCCGGTGGCAGGATCGGTGCCCACAACGCGTGCTTTCATGATGCTTTCGCGTGTGAGCTCGCTGCCTTTCTCCACAATGGCATGGTGGAATGGCCCGTAGAAACTTGCCATCACCACGCGCCAATCGTCGTTGCCTTCTGCAACGTCGTCGAGTTTACGCTCCATGGTGGCCGTAAATTCGTAATCGACGATCTGTGGGAAGTGCTCGGTGAGCAAATCGATGACCACAAGCGCGATGTCGGATGGGTACAGCTTTTTGTTGTCGTCGCGCAGCACGTAGCCACGCGCTTCGATCGTGGCGAGTGTTGGTGCATACGTGGACGGTCGGCCGATGCCGTATTCCTCCATGATTTTAATAAGCGATGCATCGGAGTAGCGTGCGGGTGGTTCGGTGAAATGCTGCTCGGGGGTAACGCTTTGTGCGGTGCCGAGATCGTCACCCTCAGAGAGATTCGGGAGCAATTTATCCTCCGATGCGCGCCATACTTTCATGTAGCCGTCGAAGGTGACGATGCTGCCGTTGCCGCGGAATGTGTGCGCGTTCGCAAGGAAATCGATGGCGGTGCGCTCAAGCTTTGCAGCCGGCAATTGCGACGCCACGGTACGGCGCCAAATAAGATCGTATAGGCGGAACATGCCGGGATCGAGGCTTTCGCGGAGCGTTTCTGGTGCCGCGGTGACGTCGGTGGGACGAATGGCCTCGTGTGCTTCCTGGGCATCTTTTTTCTTTGTTTTGTACGCCACGCCACCGTTTACATACGTTGCGCCCCATTGTTTCGAAATGTACTGCTGACATGCGCTCATGAACTGCTCGCTCAAATTGAGCGAGTCGGTACGCATGTACGTGATGCGACCAGTTTCATAGAGCTTTTGCGCGAGGGTCATGGTTTGTTTTGCGCTCATGCCTAAGCGATTGTATGCCTCCTGTTGGAGCGTTGAGGTGGTGAGCGGTGTGGGCGGCTTGCGCGTTGCGGACTTTTTTTCGATGCTCTTTACCACAAAATGTGCATCGCGCACGGCAGCAACCACAGCGTCTGCTTCCTGCTGTGCCTTGATGTCGAGCTTGTCGATCTTTCGTTCGCCAATCGCCACGAGTTTGGTGGGGAATTCGCTATCGACTCCTTTAAGAAGCGCCTCGACCGTCCAATACTCATCTTGAACAAAGGCGAGACGCTCGCGCTCGCGCTCAACCACAAGGCGAACAGCTACAGATTGCACACGTCCGGCCGAGAGCCCGCGCTGCACTTTGCTCCACAAGAGCGGGGAGAGCTCATAGCCCACCAAGCGATCGAGTACACGGCGTGCCTGCTGCGCATCCACAAGGCGCATGTCGATCGTGCGTGCCTCTGCAAGGGCGCGGTCGATGGCGTTCTTGGTAATTTCATGGAACGTGATGCGCTTTGCCGTTTTTGGATTGAGCTTGAGCACTTCAGCGATATGCCATGCAATCGCCTCTCCTTCGCGGTCTTCGTCCGTTGCGAGGTAGATTTCTTCCGCATCTTTCGCGGCGTCCTTGAGCACTTTTACTTTGTCCTTTTTGTCCGGTGGCACCTCATATGTTGGGGTGAATCCATGCTCAACATCAACGCCGGTCTTTTTCTTGGGAAGATCGCGAATATGGCCAAACGAGGACACCACCTTGTACTCCCGACCAAGGAACTTTCCGATGGTCTTTGCTTTGGTGGGAGACTCTACGATGAGTAATTTGGCCATAGTTCGCAAAGAAAGATGAAACAGTTGCGCCGACGATACTGGCACACGATCACGGATGTCAACTCCGATTGTACCGTTTCCCGCCCACATCACGGATGCACCCAAGGAGTTCGAGCTGGGTGGCGGCAACGCTTGCGTCAATAGCGGAAAGCCCTGCGCGCGTGGCGATATCGTCGATATGGAGCGGTTCTGCGGTGAGCGCGGCATAGAGGGCGATCTCGGCGTCTGACCGACCGTTTGGAAGCGTTGCCGTTGCGGTGGATGCTTTGGGAACACTCATCCCAAAGAGCTCGAAAATATCTCGCGCTTCAGTAATAAGGTGCGCGCCGTCTTTTAAAAGCGCATTCGTTCCCGCGCTCGTGGGGGAAGTGATTGGGCCGGGCACGGCGAAGACGTCGCGGTTTTGGTCGATCGCGGCACGTGCGGTGATCATCGATCCCGACGGGAGTGCTGCCTCAATGAGGAGTGTGGCACGACTAATTCCGGACACGATGCGGTTGCGAATAGGGAAGTGGTGGCCGAGTGGCGGTGCGGAAAGAGGAAACTCACTCATCACGGCGCCGTTGCATGCCACAATATCGTCGATGAGCTCGTCGTGACGCGGATTGTCCACGCCCAGAAGCCCCGAGCCGAGCACGGCAACCGTTTGTCCACCGGCCTCGATGGTACCGCGGTGTGCTGCTTCGTCGATCCCATATGCCAGCCCGCTCACAATCACAATCCCGCCGCGTGCGAGATCGGTACTGAGCATGCGCGCCACGGTGCGACCGTAATCACTGCACTGTCGGGACCCCACAACAGCGAGATGGTGCTTGTTCGCATCGGGGATCGTGCCTTTCACAAAGAGATAGACGGGAGGATCGGTTAAAAAGCGCAGCGCAGGCGGATACTCATCGTCGTGAATGCTTACGAGCCGGATTGATCGTTTCCCCATGCGCGCAACGAATTCCTCTGGTGTGTGTTGTGCACGCCATGCAAGAAATCGGTCCGCTAACGACGCGGTGAGCCCGGCGCTGAGCAATTCCGTGCGCAGCGCATGCCAGGCGCTTTCACTTGTGGAAAAGGCGGCGTCGAGTTTTTTGTGTGTTGCCTTGCCAAAGTATGGAACATTGGCGAGCGCGATGGAAAATGGAGAATGCATGTATGCAGTATAGCGGACGATGATGGCGCAGTGCATCACGTGCCGCCGCGTGCATGGCGCCGTGTTATACTTTGTGCACTATGCAGAAGCTCGCAGAGCTTGTTCGTCGGTTGAGCACGTGGATTGGTCGGCATAAGGTCATCGCGGTGATCGGTCTTGTGGTTTGTGTTGGATTGGTGCCTGCGCATTACGCTTCCGCAGGGCTCTTCACGGAATTTCTCACCAGCCCGATTGACGCCACGGCGCTTATTCTTGCGGGGTTGATTCAGATCGTGACAGGAATTTTGGGAAAGATCGTGCTCCTTATCATTCAGATGATCGTGATCCCAATTTTAGGGTACGACGGTTTTTACAATAGCAACATCACGAATCTTGGGTGGTCGCTTGTGCGTGATGTGGTGAATATGTTTGTGGTGGTGGTGCTCTTGGCGATTGCGATTCTCACCATGATTGGGCACGCATCCGCAAACTGGACGCAACAGCTGCCAAAGCTCTTTCTCACCATCGTGCTCGTGAACTTCAGTAAGCTCTTGTGTGGTATTGCGATCGATATTAGTCAGGTGATCATGTTTACGTTCGTGAACGCGATCGTCTCCATTGCAGCAGGAAACTTTGCTGCAATGCTTGGTTTGAGTAATTTTGGCGAATTCAGTGGCGCGTTTATTCAGAAGATCAACGATGGCGGCAAAGGTGTACAAGCCTTCATGTTCCTTGGGGGATCCTACATTCAGTTTATTACGTACATGGCGATTTTGGCGGTAATGTTCTTGCTTGCCATTGCGCTTGTGTGGAGCATCGTTATTTTGTGGGTCTCGATCATCATGTCCCCGCTTGCGATTTTCGCATGGGGCATCAAGGACCTTTTCCACTCTGCTGGCGACATGTTCTCCAAATGGATGAAGGGCTTCACAAGCGCATTGATTTTCCGAAATATCATGGTGTTCTTTTTGTGGCTTGCGCTGGCGGCATCAGCTGGATCGTCGCTTGCGCAAACGGAGGATTTCCCAATGCCAGAGGACACCAATGCAGTGAATTTTGAACTTGAAGCGTTTACGCTCGATAACTTCCTTGGCATGTTCTTGGCGCTTGCAATCCTTCTTGCCGGTATGCAGCAAGCCGCGGGCGCCGCGGGTGCGATGGGTGGTTTTGCGGCGAGCGTGTTGAGTGAGAAGAACGGGATTGGTCTTGCAAAGGGCCTCGCGCGACCGTTTAAATCGGCGAAAGACCTTTCGCGCGGCATGGTGAAGGGCGGAAAATTTGCGAACACCTTCGATTTCCCAGGTTTCGCCAAGCTCGCGCCGGGCGCAACTGGGAAAATGGGTGAGCGTTTTGCGAATGCAGGTGTTGCGTTGCAGCGACGAGGTTTTAATTCTGCCGGAGCTGCGCTCGGAGGATTTGGCGGCTTTGCAATGGCGAAGGCGAACGACGTGAAGAAAGAAAAACGGAAGGAAGCAGGGGAAGAGCTGAAGGGCTTGATGGAATCGGATTCGCAGAAAGATCTCTTGTACAACGCGATGGCTGATTCTGCTTCCGCCGACCCAGCGCGTCGCGAAGGGATCAACGCATTCTCTGGTTTGGACGAAGAACAGCAGTATGCAATGCGCACCAAGTTTTTAACGGATTCCAAAGAGCGTAAGAAAGTGAAGGAAGCGCTCAAGAAGCGACACGAGGCCGAGAATCCCGGTATGGATTCTAAGGGCATCGATAAGTTGGTGAATGACGATTACCAAGCATTGCTGAAAAACAACCTTGACTTCGCTGCATCGGATGCGGGCAAGGAGCGATTGGGATTGGACGATGCGCAGAAGGACTTGGTTGAGGACATGAAGACGGAAAATCTTCATCTCATTGAGCCAAAGGCCGGAGAAACCAAACAGGAGGCAATTGCAAAACATCTGGATGCACGCAAGGCAGAAGGCAAGCTGCGTATTGGCGCGGTGAGCGATGTTGCGCTTGGTGATCCAGATGTTCAGGCTGTCTTGAAGAAGACGGAGGCACGACAGGACAAGGATGGACGATCTATTTCGCATTACGAAGAAATGTCGGCAGGCAGAACCACGCTTGCGCAGGCAAACAAGATTGCAGAAATCGAAGGACGAAAGTCGGCGATCAAAATGGAGGCAAAGGATATTGCTGGCAAGCCGGAGAATGTTCGTACCTTGGTGAACTCCGGAATGCTTGATGACATGCCAAAGGGTGATGCACGCATGGTTGCGGTGATGACAGAGTTGCCGGCAATGGTGAGCACCAACTCGCTTGCACCAAAGATTCATGGCGCGGCTTCGTCGTCGTTGCTTGATAAGGGCTACACCACACAAGAGGTATTTGGCGCTTCGTTCCCGGCCGATGCGGCATCGGTCGACGCTGCCGTTGCTGCAGATCCGCAGCTCATGACGCGCATGGGCGGCATGGTGACGGCCGATCTTTCCAATGCCCGGCATTTGAACAGCGTTGTTCCATCGGCGGCAGATGCTTCAAATCCAGCGAATGCAAACGAAATCACGGACTACATCGCAAGTTCTGTGGATAAAGATCGCATCAAGAAGATGCAGATGGCGATGATTGAGGAAACCGATCC
>CAZVBP010000021.1:7964-13732 GCA_964625515.1 uncultured Gammaproteobacteria bacterium | reverse complement strand
TATGTCGCGTATTGGAAAAAAGCCCGTCTTTCTGCCGCAAGGTGTGACGGCCACAATTCAAGACAATACGGTCACCATGAAGGGGCCAAAGGGTGAGTTATCACTCGTTCTTCACGCGCACGCGATTATTTCGATGAGCGAAGAAGATGGTACGTCGCGTTTGGATGTTTCTGTGCAGGATCCGGAGCGAACCGATCGTGCGATTTGGGGAACGATGCGTGCATTGCTTGCTCAGATGGCGCAGGGTGTTTCGGAAGGCTTTGCAAAATCATTGGAATTGAATGGAGTTGGATTCAAGATGAATTTGCAGGGAAACACGCTTACTTTCGCGCTCGGGTTTTCTCATGATGTTACGTTTGTCCTGCCGGATGGAATTTCTGCAAAAATTGAGCAGAATACTCTCACAATCAGTGGCGCGGATGCTGCGATGGTTGGAAAGGTTGCAGCGGAAATTCGTGCGATGAAAAAGCCGGAGCCATATAAGGGCAAGGGCTTCCGTTATACCGACGAAGTGATTCGTCGTAAGGCGGGTAAGGCTTCAAAGAGCGATTAACGCTGTATATGCTTCGAAAGAATATTCTCGCGAAACGTCATGGTGCGGCTCGTCGCGCCATCCGAACTCGCGCAAAAATTCACGGTACTGCAGAGCGACCACGGCTTACCGTGTTTCGTTCCGATAAGCATATTCACGCGCAAGTCATCAATGATGACACCGGCCGAACGCTTGTGGCAGCATCTGATGCAAAAATCACCATTGGTAAGCCGCTTGAGCGGGCAGGTGTTGTTGGTGAAGTGCTCGCGAAAGCAGCGGTTGCTGCTGGCGTTACCACAGTGATTTTTGATCGAGGATCGTATCTTTATCATGGTCGTGTGAAAGCGCTTGCAGAAGCGTGTCGCGCGAACGGACTTCAGTTCTAACCTATGACCGACGCACCAAAAAATACAGGAACAGTAACGCCAGGCGCAGCACCACGCGCAGCGGGATCGAATTTCGCTGGGGGAGGAAGTCGCGGTGGAGCACGTGGCGGTCGACCAGGCGCAGGCCAAGGTGGACGCGGCGGTGAGAATCGCGGCAAGGGCGGCGCTCGTGGCGGGCGACGGGATGAGCGTGAGCCACGCGAGTTTGAGCAAAAGATCTTAGAACTTGCTCGTGTTACTCGTGTGACAAAGGGTGGAAAGCGCATGCGTTTCCGCGCGAGTTTGGTCATTGGGGATCGTCGTGGTCGTGTGGGATTTGGTGTGGCAAAGGGTGCTGACGTTGCCATGGCGGTTGAAAAAGCATTTCGTCAGGCTAAAAAGAACATGATCACCGTTCCACTGGTCAAAGAAACTATTCCTCACCAGGTTCTCAGTAAGTTTGCTGCGGCATCGGTTCTTTTGAAGCCAGCGCCACAGGGTACTGGGTTGAAGTGCGGAGGTCCAACCCGTGTTGTTTTGGAGCTTGCTGGCGTTCCGAACGCGGTATCCAAACTGATGGGATCGGGTAACAAAATCAATAACGCAAAGGCAACATTCATGGCGCTGCGCGCATTACGTCCTGCAAAAAGCGCTCCAGTAACGAAAGCTTAGTATGGCTATCTCTCTTCACACTCTTCATTCGGCGACAGGTGCAAAGCGCGGCAAGCGTCGTGTTGGACGTGGGCTTGGTTCACGCGGTACGACAGCTGGTCGTGGACAAAAAGGGCAGAGCGCACGTTCGGGCGTGGGCGGATTGAAGCGTCTTGGTATGCGTAGTCTCATGCTCGCAACGCCAAAGATGCGTGGCTTCAAATCGATCGCTCCTGAAGTGCAGTCGGTGAATATTGGCGTTATTGCAGGGAAGTATATTGCGGGTGAGTTTGTAACTCCGGTGACATTAATGAAGAAGGGATTGATCCTCGACAAAACTCTCCCCGTGAAGATTCTCGGTTCTGGAGAGATTTCCGTGGCAGTAACCGTGAAAAACTGTATGATTTCTGCTTCTGCCGCAGAAAAGGTTACTCAAGCTGGTGGAACGGTGAACGCTTAGCTCTTACCATTTGTATGGAATACCTGAAACGCATGCTCCGCATTCCGGAAATCCGTAATGCGCTCATTTTCCTGGTCCTCGCGATTGTTATGTTCCGCGTTGCGGCGCATATTCCGGTTCCTGGTATCGATGCGTCAGGTCTTGCGGCACTCTTGCAAGGCAATCAGTTCCTTGGTCTTTTAAACATGTTTTCGGGTGGTACTTTGAGTAGCTTCTCTCTTGTTGCACTCGGTGTCTCTCCGTATATCACCGCATCGATCATCTTCCAGCTTCTCGGTATGATTTTCCCAAGCATTGAAGAGATGCAAAAGGAAGAGCAGGGCCGTCAGCGATTGAGCCGATATACACGCGTTGCAACAGTTCCGTTGGCGATATTGCAAGGATATGGATTGCTGCGACTCCTTGAATCGCAAGCGCAGATCGGTTTGCAACTTAATGTTTGGTCGTTTGCGCTTGCATTGATTTCGATGGCAGCGGGCACAGTGTTTTTGATGTGGATTGGTGAGCTTGTCACTGAGCGCAAAATGGGAAACGGTGTTTCCTTGCTTATTTTTGCCGGTATCATGGCCAGCTTGCCGGCAAGCTTGGCGCAGGTTTCTGCAACGTATACGTCTGCAGACTTGCTCACGGTGATTATGTTTGCCGTGTTGACGGTGGTCACGATCGTGGGTGTGGTTGTGGTCAGTGAGGGTCAGCGCAATATTCCCGTGCAATATGCGCGTGGCGGAGGCCAGGCAATTTCCGGAAAAGTACATTCGTCGTTGCCGCTTCGTTTAAACATCGGAGGAATGATCCCAATCATTTTTGCGCTTTCTATCGTCGTGCTTCCGCCGCTTCTCGCGCAGTTCTTTATGGAGGCGCGCACGCAGTTCTTGCGTGACGCAGCGCAGTGGGTGATTGTCACATTCCAGAACAATACGGTGTACGCAATTTTGTACTTCGTTCTCGTGGTCGCCTTCACCTTCTTCTACGCATCAATTGTTTTCCGCCCAGATCAGATTGCGGAAAATCTGCAGAAACAAGGTGGATTCATTCCGGGTGTCCGTCCTGGGGAGCAGACCACAAAGTATTTGCAGTGGGTCATGAATCGATTATTGCTCTCTGGCGCGATGTTCCTTGGCATCATCGCCGTCCTTCCAAACATTGTGCAGGGTGTGACGGGAAATCAAAATCTCGTCGTTGGTGGAGCATCGGTGATCATCGTTGTCTCTGTCGTCATCGACATCGTCAAGCAGGTTCAGTCACAAATGAGCATGCGGTCATACGATGCGTAAAACATCATAAAACACCGCCCGTGGTTTTCCATGGGCGGTGTTTTGTTTTCCGGAAGGTCATCATGATTTGATGTCTCTGCGCGCCGCTCGTCGTCTCGCCCAAAAATGTTTGATAAACGGGAGTGTCTGTGTTGAAAGAATGAATCCGAATACCGGAATAAGGGCGCCAAGAAAGGGATCTTTCGCGTCGAGGATTTTCATAAGGAGAATCGCGACTGCATAGGTAATAAGCGCGATGGTTCCAATGCGCCATACACTCGTCTCCCATGCTTTATCGGCCTCGACTCGAGCATTTCTTTGTTCGATTCGCGTAAGACGCTCCAGAATAGTTTTATCATCATCATTCATATGGAGAGATTCTCTCATATCCTTCTATCAACTCGCAAAAAGCGCCTTATCCATGTAGTATGGCGGGTGTATGCATCGAATATTTCTCTTGGGTCCTCAAGGCTGTGGAAAAGGTACTCAAGCGGTATTGTTGAGTGAGCGCCTGGGTATTCCGCAGTTTTCTATGGGCCAGTTACTTCGCGATGCAGCACAAGGTGAACACGAGCTTGCTGAGCGAATCCGTGCGATTCAATCGCGTGGCGATCTGGTGCCCGGAAAGATTGTTGTTGAGGTGTTGCGTGCACGATTGAGCGCTCCGGATGCGGTGCGGGGATATATCCTTGATGGTTTTCCGAGGGATCAAGACCAATATGATGCGTTTGCGGAGCACGATCGGCCCAGTGCGGTGATCGTGATCCACGTTCCGCGAGAGATTTCGATTGCCCGCTTGATGAGTCGTGCACGTGTAGAGCATCGTGTGGATGATACGCCGGAGATCATTGCACATCGGCTGTATATTTACCATCGTGATACCTATCCGATGATCGGGCATTATCGTCAGCAGGGGCTTGTGCGTGATGTTGATGGTGTTGGGTCCATCGCTGATGTTGCAGAGCGCATTGCAGGAGCTTGTTCTGCACAAGGTGGCTGTTAAAATCATATATGGCAAAGATCAAAACAGCGCAAGACATTGCATCGATGCGCACCGGCGGCGCACTGCTTTCGCGTGCCCTTCAGGCGGCGGTTGATGCGGTTCGTCCTGGCGTTACGATGCGCGAGCTTGATGATATTGCTCGCTCCGTCATCATCGATGGTGGCGGGACGCCGTCATTTTTAGGTTATAAGGGCAGCGGTAATCGTCCTTTTCCATCGACAGTGTGTATTTCCAAGAATGATGAGGTTGTTCATGGAATTGGATCACGCGATATTACGCTTGAAGAGGGAGATATCGTGGGCCTTGATATTGGGTGTTGGTACGAGGGATTGTGTACCGACATGGCCGTGACGGTTCCGGTGGGGAAGATTCGTGATGATCTTCGTATTTTGCTCAACGTCACGCACACGGCGATGATGGCGGGTGTGGACGCGTCGATCGTGGGAAATACCGTCATGGATATTGCAGGGGCTGTTGAAGATGCCGTGCCAAAGAAATACGGCATCGTGAAATCGCTCGTCGGCCATGGCGTTGGTCATGCCGTTCATGAATCGCCAAACGTTCCCAACTACCGAGGAAAGCATTTTCCCGCAGTCGCACTGGAGGAAAACATGTGTATTGCGATTGAGCCGATGATTACCATGGGGACCGACGATGTAGAGGTTGCCGATGATGAATGGACGATTGTCACTGCCGACGGGAGCTTCGCGGCGCATTTTGAAGTAACGCTCGCGCTTCTTCCTGATGGACCAGAAATTCTTACGCCAGTGCCAAAAGTTCCTGGCGTGACCGCATAGCTATGAAAAGAGACGATATCATTGGAGGCATTGTGCTTCTTGGAGTGATCGTGGGGATTGGCGCATTTTTTCTGTTTGCGCAGAAAGCGCCTGAGCTTGCGTACGGACCTGTGGAAATTCCTGGAAGTATGCTTGCGGCAACAGCGGTTGGTGATGGCGAGGTTGAGGTGATCGCAACAATGATTCAGCCAGGATTCGTGACGGTGCATCAATCGCTCGGCGGCGCGCCTGGACCGATTATTGGAACGTCGGGATATATTGAATCTGGAACTGATGTTCCGATGACGCTGGGTCTCTCGGAGCTGATGGACGCCGGAACCACGTACATCGCACTTTTGCATGTGGATAATGGCGATAAACAATTTGTGATCACCGATGACATGCCCGTGACGAATGGCGGGGCGTCGGTGCGTGCGGATTTTGTATGGACCGATGCAGCGAAGAATGAGCGGTAAGCAAACGAGGTATGCGGTATCTTGGAATCGATTTTGGGCTTCGAAAGATTGGAATCGCAATTGGCGATGACGAAACGGGTTTCGCGTTTCCCGTGGGGAACATTGACGGGGGAGGAGAAGCGATTGCGGAGATTGTGAAGACCGCGATGAGCGAAGGCGTTGGCGCGCTTGTTGTTGGTTTGCCCATTCCGGATGTGCACCAAACCGATACTCAGCTTGAACTCACGAAACAGTTTGCCCGTGATCTTCAGG
>CAZVBP010000021.1:6332-7864 GCA_964625515.1 uncultured Gammaproteobacteria bacterium | reverse complement strand
AGGCGATGTACGAAGAAAGCGATTATGAAAAAGTCGCGCAGGAGATTCGAAATGATGTTTCTGTAAATATTGATCGGTATTTTGAAGTACTCGGAAGATATTCATCAGGAGATTTTGATAATCTCATCATCAAGCTTACGCGGTATGGAACGAGCGGTTCGTATCAGCTCCCAAATTTTATCGTTTACAATATTCACGATGCTCGAGGAATAAAAACGATCTATCACGAAATCGCGCACCTTGTTTTTGAATCGGAGTTTGTTCAGTACGCAGTTTCGCATTGGCAGAGAGAGCGGATCATTGATCTGTTGTTGCATGTGGGAGATTTTGCTTTTCTCAACTATGATTTGTGGCAGCGCGACTATCACGGTGAAGAGGTTTTGATTGACCCTACATTTGATGAACTGTTCCTTTCTCATCGATCAGCGTTTTATGCTCGCATATGTGGTCGACGGTAAAAACAGTTGGACTTGTGCTGACCACGGCGCCGTTTCGTGAGGCGGATCGGCGGTATTCGGCGCTCACGCCGGAGCATGGGAAGATTGAATTTATTGGACGTGGCGCCCAGAAGCCAAAGGCGAAGCTCGCGGCACATCTTGAGTCGTTTGCTTTGGTCGATCTTGAAATTGTGCGTGGCGCACGGTCAACCACAGTGATTGGCGTTGAACGCTCTGAGGCCTTTGGGAGAATCCGAAGTAGCCTTGAGCATCGCTTGTTTGCGCAAACGCTTTTCGCGATGCTTGAGAAAGCGATCAGGCCAGATGCTGCCGATCCAGAGTTGTTTGATGAGGTTGTTGAGGTTGTACGATTCCTTGATGCACAAGAAACGTTGCAAAATACACGAAGCACCTTCTTGCTTGGCGCGATGATTCTTCGCTTGCTTCGTCGACTAGGGTACGATGTGGAGCTTCACGAATGCCTTGCGTGTCGTCATGTGGTGATGCCGCTCTCGTTTCGATGGCATGGGGGGAGGGGAGGGCTGGTGTGTACCGATTGTGTGCTTCATCGCCCCGAAGATTGGTTTGCGGCGCGTAGCATTGACGAAGAGATCGTGACGCTCATGCGTCTTGGCCGTGATGAATCATATGAATCGTTGCTGAAATTCCCATTAAAGGGCGAGCAGGTTGAGGCGTTCGCTGAATGCGTGAATGATGTGTACGTTTACCACGTTCCCGCAGAAATGAGCATGCCCTTCTGGACGGGAATGCACACGATCGCGACGATGTAGTGATTTTGTGGATATTTCCGATAAAGAATAGGGCACTTTGATTGGTTTGAGTCGTCGTGCTACACTCATTTTGCTGATAGCGCGCCGTGACAGCGTGCATTGATGGCAAACAACCATCGAATCAGCAGGAAACTCAAGAAATGAGTCTGACAGGAGATTTTGAGTCGGAAATCGGCCAAAAGCTTTCGTCGGAAAAGTACGGTGGCACCGCGAGTAATTTCGCCCGTACAGCTTCATGATTATTCAATCGTGATTCTGTACAGGCGAATTTTCTTTTTATGACATACATCTCACAGTTAGCATC
>CAZVBP010000021.1:0-6232 GCA_964625515.1 uncultured Gammaproteobacteria bacterium | reverse complement strand
CGATTGGGAAGAAAGAACACGGTCCAGACTTTTTATTTGAGAACCGTGATCTGTATTTGCGCTCACAAACGCCATGGGCTGTTTTGCGCATCCGTGATCGTGTCTTCTTCAGCATTGAGCAATTTTTCCACGAAGAGGGATTTGTTCGTTTCGATACCCCGATTATTCAGCCCACGAGCTGTGAAGATACCACGCAGCTGTTCACCGTCGATTATTACGGCGAGCCAAAGTATCTGTCGCAGTCCGGTCAGTTGTACAGCGAGGCTGGCATTATGAGCTTTGGAAAGGTGTACGACTTTGGTCCGGTGTTCCGTGCAGAGAAGAGCAAAACACGCCATCACTTATCGGAGCTTTGGATGATGGATGCAGAAATGGCGTACTTCGATCAAACGATGAACATGGAAGTGCAGGAGAAGATGGTGAAACGTGTCGTTCGCGACGTGCTCCGTGATTGTCAGGAGGAGCTGAAGATTCTGGAGCGCGATACCACGATTCTCCAGCGCCTTGTCGACGAACCATTTGTGCACCTGACGCATGCAGAAGCAAAGCGAATTCTTTCCGAGGAGAAGCTCACTGAAGATGTGGTCGATATGTTGGGCGATATGTCCACAGCGGAAGAGATTGCACTTGGCAACAAGTATCAACTGCCGGTGTTCATCGAAGATTATCCTGCAGAGATCAAATCGTTTTACATGAAACGATTTACGGATGATGGGGGAGTGCTTCGCGCTCGATGCGCCGACCTCATCGCGCCTGAAGAGGGCCGGGAAATTATCGGCGGCAGTCAGCGCGAAGAGAGTTACGAAATGCTCAAGCAGGAAATTATCGATCGCGGGTATCCTCTCGCGGAGTATGAGTGGTACTTGAATACGCGGAAATACGGAAGTGTTCCGCACAGCGGATTTGGGATCGGTCTCGAGCGCACGGTGCGATGGATTACGGGCGTGCACCATATTCGTGAAACAATTGCGTTCCCACGCATGTTGAATAGATCAACTCCATAATATGAAAAATCGAACTCTGGTTACTGAGCTCATGCTTCATCTTGGTGAAGAGGTGACGATCGCTGGTTGGCTCCATAATCTTCGTGACATGAAGAACTTTGGGTTTGCCATTCTTCGCGATCGTACTGGCCTCGCGCAGGTGGTGCTTGAGGCTGCGCATCTTGAGCAAATCAAAGGGATGCAGCTTGAAACCGTCATCAAGGTGACGGGTCTCGTGAAAGAAAAGAAGAGCAAAGATCCGAGTGCGAAGGAAGTCGAGGTGCAATGTACAAATCTTGAAATTCTCTCGCCGGTTCTCGACACTCCGCCGGTGGAAATCAGCAAGCCCGATCTTGATCTCAATCTCGACACCTTGCTCGACAACCGTGTCATCACTCTTCGTCATCCAAAACAGCGTGCAATCTTTCGTGTGCAAGCAGCATTGGTGCACGGGTATCGTGCATTTATGGAGCGACAGGGATTCACGGAAATCGTTTTCCCGGTGCTTGCCGGTGCTGCAAGTGAAGGCGGAGCGGAGTTTTTTAAGGTGGACTATTACGGCCGTGAAGCAACGCTCACGCAGTCCGCGCAGCTTTACAAGCAGATTACGATGGGTGTGTACGAAGGCGTGTATGGCTTGTCGTACTCATTTCGTGCCGAAAAGTTTGCCACGTCCCGTCATCTCACGGAATTCAACCAGTTTGAATTTGAAATGGGATTTGTGGAAGACATGAGCGAGGTGATGGATGTTGAAGAAGGGGCGTTGCGTGAGATGTTGGCCACCGTGGAGCGCGATTGTGCGCCAGAGCTCGCATTGCTCAATGCGACACTTCCGCCGCTTGGTGAAAAGTTTCCACGGATCACGCTGAAGCAAGCGCTTGAGGCGTATCGTGATGAAGGTGGTGTGGACGAAACGCACGAGCCTGATCTTTCACCTGCAGCAGAACGTTGGCTCTCTACCGTGTGGGCGCCAAAGCATCACGGGAGCGGATTTGTGTTTGTGACGGACTGGCCACCGGCAAAGCGTCCGTTCTACGCCAAGGTTGATCCTGCAAATCCTGAGAACACGCTCACGTTTGACGTTATTGGATTCGGGAGCGAGATCACGTCGGGCGGAATGCGTATTAATCGGTACGACGAACAGGTTGCGAGAATTGTGGAGAAAGGATTGGATCCTGCGCAGTTTGAGGATTACCTCATGATGCACAAATACGGCATCCCTCCAGAAGGCGGATTCGCCATTGGCCTTCAGCGTCTCACCCAAAACATCCTCGGTCTCTCAAATGTGAAAGAAGCCACCATCTTCCCCCGCGACGTTCAGCGCTTGAGACCGTAGTATCATTGTTCCATTTTTATCTTTTGCATCGCATGACGAATCGACATCGTGTTTTGTCCGCAAGTATTGTGGTCGCAATGGTCTTCGCGCTGTTCCCTTATGCTCCAGCGCGTGCATCGATGGCGATCACCGGTGGAGATTTGATTCGCGGAACGTCGTTCTCGGCGGTGTATTACTACGGTGAAGATGGATTCCGGTACGTTTTCCCAAACGAAAAGACATACTTCACGTGGTACGAGAACTTTGATGACGTCACTGTGCTTACTGATGCGGAGCTCGCGAGCATTCAAATCGGCGGAAATGTGACGTACAAGCCGGGCGTGAAAATGATCAAAATCAATTCTGATCCAAAAACGTATGCGGTAGCGAATGGCGGAACACTTCGATGGGTTTCGTCGGAAGCAATTGCGATCGACTTGTACGGTAGCGCGTGGAACACGCAGATCGATGATGTTCCGGATGCATATTTCACGAACTACACGATTGGTGAACCGATCGGCGAAAACGATATGTACGATGCTGCCATGGAGCGTGATGCAACCGCAACAATCAGCGCAGATAAATCGCTGTCGAACATGACACTGATGAATATCGTGAACATGCGGTATGCAAATCCCGATGATGATTCCACGGTGGTGACGATTTCTGATGGGCAAACCATTGCGTTCGCAAATCTTGATGACGTGAATCACACATTTACCGCGGATGATAACAGTTGGGGCACTGGAACGATCGAGCCATGGCACCACTTTATTCGTCGCTTCGACACACCCGGAACGTACACATTCCATTGTAGCTACCACCCAGAAATGACCGGAACAGTGATTGTGGAGTAAGTGTAAACGAGAGAAAAATTGAAAGAATTTCGCTAAAAAGAGCCAAGAAACCGGCTCTTTTTGGTTGTCTTGTTCAACCCTTAGGGTTGGTCGACCCTTCGGGATGAAGTCATGTACAATTCCGGATATGGCATTTTCGGTGGAGCACGAGGAGTTTTCTGGGCCGTTGGCGCTTTTGTTGGAATTAATCGACGAGCAGAAGCTTGAAATTCGGGATGTTTCGCTTGCGAAGGTCGCCGACGGATTTTTGAAGTACATTGAGGAACAGGATGTACCGAGCGATGAGCTTGCGGATTTCTTGATTGTTGCGTCGCGGCTTATCTATCTCAAGAGCAGGGAACTGATGCCGTTCTTGCGGATCGATGAGGAGGATGCTGCGGCAGCAAAGCTCGAGGATCACTTGCGTGTGTATCAGGAATTTGTGGCGGCGGCGGCGCTTCTTGAGGAGCGATATATGAAGGCACCGATGTTTCTCCGTGATGCAGGGAAAACGATGCGCATGCGTGCTCCACAACCGTTGCGGGAAGAGACGTTGCCAAAAAATGTGACGATCAATGGATTGCATGATGCATTCCTTTCCGTGCTGCGTAGACTTGAACCATTCTTTGCGCTTCAGCATACGTCGATTGAACGGATCAAGTCGGTGGAGGAGCGGATTGATGAGTTGAAGTCTGCGATTGCGACGCGTGCGCATATGCGATTTCGTGATGTGGTTGCAGGCGCAGGGAGCAAAGTGGAAATTGTGGTAAGCTTTTTGGCGTTGCTTGAGTTATTGCGACGAAAACACATCCGTGCAGAGCAAAAGCATCATGGGGCAGATATCGAACTTCACGAGATTCCTGTTGTATAGCAGAACAGTATGGAGAATCTTCTTGCGCATATTGAAGCGATGATCTTTATGTCATCGCGACCTATTTCATCCGCACAGCTCGCAACGCGTTGTGAGGTTCGTGAGGCGGAGGTACTTGCTGTGCTTGAGCAGATTCGTGTTGCGCGAAATGTTGACGCATCCGGTATTCATCTCATGACGAGCGAGGACGGCGTTCTTTTCGCAACAAATCCTTTGTGTGCAGAAACAATCGCAAAAATGTCGCAGGATGATCTTGATACTGAGCTGACACGTCCATCGCTTGAAACGCTCACGATCATCGCGTATCGCGGTCCAATGACGAAGCCAGAAATTGAAGCGATTCGTGGGGTGAACTGCACATTAATTTTACGGAATTTAATGATGCGGGGATTGGTGGACGAGCAAGAAGATTCGCGAAAGATGCAAACAGTGTATAGCGTGAGCATGGATGCGCTTCGCTTTTTAGGGGTTCATGGCGTGCGTGAGTTGCCGGAATATGATGTGCTGCACGGGAATACAAAAATTGATACGTTGCTTGCGTCGCTCTCATCATCTGAGCCGCTATGATTGCCCGCGTGGTTGCACAAATGTTGCTTGCATTCACGGTGATTCGCGTGGTTCCGGTTGATGCGGCTCAGTTGGAATGGTATGCAGACATCCCAACGCCACCAGACGTGCTCGCTGCTCCGTTGTTGTCGCTGACAACATCGCCGCCTGTGTCGTTCCCGCAGTCTGGGGAGCGTCTCTTGCCTCCACGCAAGGATGATAAAACATCGTATGGTGTGGTGACAGATGCACAGAGTGTTTTTGTTGCCGATACTGCGAGCAGGGCTGCATTGTTCGCAAAGAATGCCGACGATGTACGGCCGATTGGGAGTATTACGAAGTTGATGACGGCGCTGGTCTTCCTTGATACCGCTCCTGATCTTTCCTCATGGGTGACGATTGTGTCCGACGACTATGTCCCCGGGGGTCGCGTGTATTTGCGTTTCGATGACGGCGTGCGGCTCTATGATGTACTCGGTGCGAGTGTGGTGGGTTCGGACAATACGGCAACGCAGGCATTGTCGCGTTTCTCCGGGCTTTCTCCAGAAGAGTTTGTTGCCGCGATGAATGTAAAGGCACATGCGCTTGGTATGGTATCGAGTACCTTTACGGAAGGGACGGGGATTTCGAGCGGGAATGTGTCCACAGCGCGCGACCTTTCATTGTTGCTTGCCGAGGCAAAAAAATACGATATTCTCGTGCGCTTCATGACGTCATCGCGCATCGCGCTTTCCCAGGCGAGTGGGTTCGCAGTCACCGTCGATTCAACGGATATGTTGTTTGATTCCATTATTGATTCCGGTTCTTTTGCAATTACGGGAGGCAAAACGGGATTCATTCCCGAGGCAGGGTATTGTTTTATCACGACGATCGATCGCGATGGCGATGAGATTTTTGTTGCGGTGCTCGGCGCGCATACAAAAGAAGATCGCTTTGCAGATACAAAGGCGCTTGCCATGTGGGCATTTGAAACATTCACGTGGCCAAAGCAGTAATCACGGAGCGCCGCACGTGTCTGTGCTACATGAGTTTCAGGAGGACGATGATGAAAACGGCTTGTCCCGCAAGCGCGTAATGTAGCTTGACGTCACCGTATTTCCGGGAGAAGAAATCGTGGAAGAAGAAATGGAATTTGCAGAAGCGTTTGAGCAGCGTGACGCGGAAAATATCCGAAAGACCAACAAGAAGATCTGGCAAAATGCTTCCGGCGATTGCAGCGGTGAACGCAATATTCGAAGCATCTGAGCGTACAAGCAATACCGACATCACCATGTACATTGCAATCACTGCGTCGATGGTGACGTATGCAACGGCAAGCTTTTTTCGTTTCTTTTGGATGCGAAAAAGATCGGAGAGGTGATTGTCGCCATGCGGAATCATGTCCACAAGGAAGTGGGAAGCCGCACCAAGAGCGAAGCCAATGAGGGGATTTCCCACTGCGCTCCCAATCGCAGCGCCAATGGCTGCATGGGTTGTTAGCGTCATAGTTGCCAAGAGGATAGCATAAATACAAAAGTCCGTCGAAAGACGGGCTTTTGTGGTGGATGTTGGTGGGTTCGAACCACCGACCTCTGTCGTGTGAGGACAGCGCTCTAACCAGCTGAGCTAAACATCCCGAAAGAAATCTTGGTGCCGCGGGAGGGACTCGAACCCTCAATCCCTTGCGAGAAACGGATTTTGA
>CAZVBP010000020.1:0-13743 GCA_964625515.1 uncultured Gammaproteobacteria bacterium | reverse complement strand
ATTGGGGAGCGGTCATGACCGTAATCCATAAGAAAAGCCTTCAAGAATATTGCGTACTATAACAAATCCCCGGCGCTTGGCCGGGGATTTGTGGGAACGAGATGATTACTTGATAGAAACGAATGTGCGGAGTTTGAGTGCGCCGGTGAAGTTTGGTACGCGCTTTTTCATGAACGAGACCACGCCAGTTGCGACGGCATAGAGTGTGTGGTCTTTGCCCACGCGGACGCCGTTGCCAGCATGAATTTTGGTGCCGCGCTGGCGAACAATGATGTCTCCAGCGGAAACGGTGGTTCCGTCGGAGCGCTTTACTCCAAGACGCTTTGCTTGGGAGTCGCGGCCGTTACGGGTGGAGCCTTGGGCGAGTTTATGTGCCATAGTGATTCGGCTGTTAAAATCATCTCCTGCGTTGTTGCCCGTTCCGGTGCTCGACGCTGTACCGTGAAGTACAGCTTTCTGCGCTCCTCACGGGCGCCGAGCAGGAGATGATTTTTCCTAGCCTCATTAATTCTTGTAAATATTCCCGCATTTGTAGAGAACCGATAATGCGGGGGAACGGGTGGTAGATTAGCGGAATTCCTGGGGTGCGTCAAGCGATTGTGGGGGATGAAAAGTGCGCTATAATGCCCTGGGTATGGAACACGCGATTCTGGAGGCGTTGAAAGAGGTGCGGAAAGTGTTGCAATTACATAGCGGTGGCATAGAATTGCGTGCGTGGAACGAGCAAACCGGTGAGCTCACTCTCGAGTTTACTGGTGCATGTGCTGGGTGTGCACTGTCGGCTATTACCATGAAAAAGGGCGTTGAGGTGATATTGTGTGAGCGTGTTCCAGGTATTCGAAAGATTCATACTATTCAACCACATGCCGGCGCTTGTTCTTGATCAGAAGGGAAGATTTGGGCTCGTGAAGGGATCGCGCATGTTTCGTATTTGTGGTGTTATTTCGTTGTTGTGTTGCGCGGTTGCATTGGGCGTCATTTTTTGGCAGCTTTTCCCTGAATTGTATGGGAAGAATGTTGTTCCACTGCATTACAATATTCACTATGGGGTGGACTGGACGGGAGCATGGTGGCAAATTTTTCATCTTCCCGCGCTTGGCATGTCGTTCGTGGTCGTGAATACAGTCATGGTGTTCTTATTGGTTCGTCGTGAGCCGGTCTTGGCACAAATGGTTGCGATTGGGACAGTAGTGCTCTCGGTTTTTGTACTTCTTGCCACGGCATTTGTCGTGCTTCTGAATCTCGTCTATGGTTGATCCTTTTGTCATTACGAAGATTCTCATCCTGGGCACGCTTTCGTTTGTGGCAGCGATGCTGTGCACGCCAGCGATGACGCATGTGTTGTACAAATATCGATTGGGAAAATCGATCCGCAGTGCGGTCACTGCGCCAATGTTTGCAAAGCTTCATGCAAAGAAAGCAGGAGTCCCCACCATGGGGGGCGTGTTGATTTGGGGCACAACGTTGATGCTCGCAATTCTTTTTGCGGTTGTATCGTGGCTCTTGCCGGAACATGTCTTAAGTCAGCTGAGTTTTCTCTCGCGTTCGCAAACGTGGCTTCCTGTTGCTGCATTGGTTGCTGCCGGTGTTGTGGGATTAGCCGACGATGCGATGAACGTTTTTAAACTCGGTCCGCAGGGTGGGGGTATTCATATTCGTCATCGCTTGCTGCTCTATTTGGTCGTTGCCGCAGTGGGGGCATGGTGGTTTACCGCAAAACTCGGATTCGATTCGCTTCACGTCCCATTTCTTGGTGATGTGATTGTTGGTCCCGTGACGTATGCGATCTTTTTTATTCTGGTGATCGTGGGGACGTCGTTTTCTGTGAATCAAACTGATGGGCTTGATGGATTAGCGGGTGGTACGCTTGCGAGCGCATTCGGTGCGTATTCTGTGATCGCACTCATGCAGGGCCGTACGGATCTTGCGGCATTTTGTGCGGTGGTCATGGGCGCCTTGTTTGCATTCTTGTGGTTTAACATCTATCCGGCGCGATTCATTATGGGCGATACCGGAGCAATGTCGCTTGGGGTGACGCTTGGTGTGGTGGCGATGCTGACGAATCAAGCGCTGTTGTTGCCGCTTATCGGAATCGTTTTTGTGGTGGAAATGGTGACGACGATTGCGCAAATTTTGTCGAAAAGACTCTTTGGAAAAAAGATTTTCCGTATTGCGCCGATCCATCATCATTTTGAAGCGATTGGGTGGCCAGAGCCAAAGGTTGTGATGCGGTTTTGGGTGATTTCATGGATTGCCGCAGGGCTTGGGATTCTTTTTGCACTTTTAGACGCCGCGATGGTGGTGGTTTGATGTATGGCCATTGGAGGGATATTTCGAGCAGATCGGCCTTTTCTCGCACTGCTTGGCGGTGTGGTTTTGCTCGGCGTCGTTCTCCTTGCATCGGCATCCGGTCCGGTGGGTTTTGTAAAATTTGATGATGCATATTACTTTCTGAAGCATCAGCTCATCTTTGGACTTGTGCCGGGTGCGATAGGATTCTTTCTCGCCGCATCTGTGCCGTATGCAACGTATCGTCGTTTTGCGGGGGTGATGTTGCTGCTCTCAATCGTGCTTCTTGTCTCGGTGTTTATTCCTGGACTCGGTTCGGATCTTGGAACATTCGCAAAGCAATGGATTGTTATTGGTCAATTTTCGGTGCAGCCGTCGGAAATTGTGAAGCTTACGTTTTTGTTTTATGTGGCGGCGTGGATGGAGCGGCGCACCGAGCATGAACTTCGTGATATTCATTCAGGCCTTATTCCATTCGTGATCGTGCTCAGCGTCATCATGGGGTTACTTTTACTTGGGAAAGATACGGGAACGATGGGTGTTATTGTGGCAATGTCGCTTGGTGTGTATTTCGTGGCGGGCGCTCCAATTCGTTATTTTGCGGCATTTGGTGGCGCGGGAGCGTTTTTAATGTTCTTGCTTATTAAGTTTTCGCCATATCGCGCTGCGCGCTTTATGACGTTCCTTCATCCAGAGCTTGATCCGAAAGGCGTGGGGTATCACATCAATCAGTCGTTACTTGCCGTGGGAAGTGGAGGATTCTTTGGACGTGGCTACGGGCATTCGCTCCAGAAGTTCCAATATCTTCCTGAGGTTGCGGGGGATTCTATTTTTGCAGTCATTGCCGAAGAACTGGGTTTTGTGCTCACGACGGCATTTCTGATTCTTTACGTTGCATTCATATACCGAGGGCTCAAAATTGCATCCCATGCGCCGGATGCGTTTGGTCGATATCTCGTGGTTGGTGTGATGACGTGGGTTGGCGTTCAGGCGTTTGTGAATATTGGTGCGATGGTGGGGATTCTTCCAATTACGGGTGTTCCGCTCCCTTTGGTAAGCTATGGGGGAACGGCGCTTGCGGTGACGTTGACGGCGTTGGGTGTTGTGGTGAATGTATCGGCGTGTTCGAAGCGAGAGTAGCTTTTCCACTATGCCCTCAACCTCTCATCACATTCTCTTTACCGGCGGTGGCACGCTTGGGCCCGTCACCCCGCTTCTTGCGGTTGCCGCAGAGTGGCGAAAGCGCGATCCGCATGTGAAGATGTCTTGGATCGGCACGCACGGTGGACCAGAACGTGTGTTGGTGGAGGCTGCGAAGATTCCATTTTTTGCGCTTGCGGCGCCAAAGCTCGATAGGAACAAGCCATGGATGTGGCCTATTCTGCCGTTTGCACTGGGGGTGAGTTGTATTCGTGCGATGTCGTTGCTTCGCGCGATTGATCCGACGCTTGTGATGTCGGCAGGCGCATATGTGAGTGTGCCGGTGGTCTGGATGGCGGCACTGCTTCGTATCCCGTCGTGGATTCACCAGCTTGATGTGATTGCAGGGATGTCGAACAAGCTCATGGCGCCGTTTGTAAAGCGCGTGAGCGTAACGTGGGAGGAGAATGTGCAGGACTTTGGCACCACAAAGAGCATTGTGGTTGGCGCCATGATTCGTCCGTTTTTACGGCTTGGTGACGCGCACACTGCGCAGGAATTGTTGACATTGCCGAAAGAAAAACCCACGGTGCTCGTTCTTGGCGGGGGCACTGGCGCGCAGCGTGTGAACGAGATTTTTTCGATTATTGGCCCAGAGCTTCTTCGTCATGCAAATGTGATTCATCTTACCGGCAGGGGAAAGATGTTGTCGGTGCTTGAGGGATTGGGGGATAGCTATGTTGCACGCGAATTTATGGGTGAGGGGATTGCGGATGCGTATGCACTCGCGGATGTGGTGGTGTGTCGGGCAGGGATGGGGACCATTGCAGAGGTGGTTGCGCTCGGCAAGCCCACGGTGCTGTTGCCGCTTGCGGGGCATCAAGAAGCAAATGCAAAGGCGCTTGCGGATCGCGACGCCGCGGAGGTGCTCACGCATCTTACGCCGCAAACGGTGTTGCAATCGATTCTCCGACTCTTGGAAAAACCGGATCGTCGCGCCGAGCTTTCAGCAAAGATTCGTACCGTTTTCCCCACAAACGGCGATGAACGCATCGTCCACGAGGCGGTGAGGATTTTGGGGGAGTAGGGCGGGAGTTGGTTTACATGTTCATATATTTCTGTCATGATCGTCCCTTGCTGAGGATCAGCTCAGCATGCACCTGCCGGCGCTGATTGCCGGTTTCGCCTGAGGGAGGGTACTGCGATGAGCGACAGTTCGTTTGCGTTTAAGGGGTTCATCTTGGCATGTATGGTCGTTTTCATGGTCGTCGCCATCACGGAGAGGCGAAATTCCGATCGAGCGAAGGCGATCTACGCCGAAGATGCCTGCGCCAAGGTGACGGATCGCGCCTGGCCCACGCTGGCAAGCGTGACGGGGCCTGAGCTGTCGGCGCAGGGGTACTGCGAGCAACAGTTGCAGGACTGGCAGTCGTCGGTGATTTCGCCACCGGTGCTTCCGTGCACCATCGATGGGATCGCTGCGTTCTGCAGCAAGTACGACGCAGTCACGAGGGTGTTCGAGCCCTCGGCGCTCGGCGAGATCTCCGCCATCGTGGAGGACGATCATCAGGATCCGTCGCCCACGATCATCATGCTCGGTAGCGTGAGCGCTGGCGCAAGGGATGAGTAACAGGGGCGCGAACGACGTCACACGGGCCCCGCGGGTCACCATGACCGCGGGGCATCAGCTTTTCTTGGGAATACTGACCTTCACAAGTTCGCGATATTTTGATATTCTCTGCCGGCATTTCGTGGATTTCTCACGAAAGGTATATTTCTTAACCCCGCGCTGGTAGCTCAGTGGTAGAGCAAAGGCCTTTTAAGCCTGTGGTCGTGGGTTCGATCCCCACCCGGCGCACCACAAAAGTTCGGCAGCTTTCGCTGCCGAACTTTTGTTATGTCGCGCAGGGTGGGGTGAGAACCCACTGGGTTCGATGGCGCAAGTGAGCGAGCGAAGTCCAAAGTCGCGTATCTGTGGACTTTAGGACTTCCGAGCGAACGCAGCGACATCTGGCCGGCCAAAGGGAAGGGTAGGCCGGACAGATCCCCACCCCTGCCTACCGGCAGGCAGGCGGCGCACCATGAAAAACAGATGATCACTATCATCTGTTTTTCATTTGTAGCGCGGCTGTCGCGTCTTATTGCATTACTTCACGAAATCACCGTTTTCCATTATGTTCCTCGTGTTGGGAGTAACCTTCTCAGACGACCTCCAGTACCTTGTCGATTCCTCTTATCGACGAGGGCCAGAAGGGCGCGAAAGCATCGTTTGGGGAGTGCGAAAGCAACTAAAGTACCTCTCTCTTGCACATCAAAGCGCGTTGATGTGCACAAGCCCTTGTGTAGTTCCTTACGGCCGAGTCCACCCCGCGCTGGGACGGTGTCGAAGTCGGCACAAGGCACCCTGCACGCTCGCAGATGAATGCAGCGCCCACGAACGATGACGCCTTTTTAGGCAACAGAACATGCGGCATGGCTCTACCCGAGAGATGGAGACATCCCATTACGTGGGCGCTGGGCGGTGGCAAGCACGGAAGAGGAGCGTGCCCCACCAACCAGCGGACCCCATTCGCTCTGCTCTCCCTGCCGGCCCCGGGGAGAGTTTGTTTTTGACCGTAGAAGAGTTGCTACACCGTCGCTTTCAAATCTTCGATGAACTCGCGTACGGCGCTTTCGGGCGTAGCCCATGAAGTGACGAGACGAATTGCGGATTCGTGTTCTCCTTTTTGCCAAACGTAGAATCCGTAGTTGGTTTGTAATTTTTCGATGACTGAGTTTGGGAGAATAGGGAAAATCTGGTTGCTTTCCGGTGGAGTGAGGAATGAATAGCCTTGAGCGCCAATTGCATCGGCAAGCATTGTCGCCATACGGTTTGCATGTGTTGCAAGATCGAGATAGAGGTTTTCTCTAAACAGGGCCTGGAACTGTAAGCTCACCGCACGTCCTTTTGCTAACAGTGCGCCGCGCTGTTTGAGATGATGGCGAAAATCTTTTGAAGTGCTGGATGATTGAGCACGATCGCCTCTCCAAATAAACCGCCATTCTTGGTGCCGCCAATATAAAAAGCGTCCACGAGCGCGGCAATATCTGCAATTGTGCAGTCATTCTGTGGTGCGGTGAGTGCAGATCCGAGCCGGGCGCCGTCGAGATAAAAATACAGTCCATGGTTTTTTGTTGTTTGTGCGATTGCCTCGAGTTCCGCCTTTTGATAGACGGTTCCAAGCTCGGTGGTATTGGAGATATAGACCACGCGAGGCTTCACGAGATGCTCGTCGTAATGGGCTGCCATGACCGTATCGATCGCTTCGGGTGTTATCTTCCCGTTTTTATGCGGCACAGCAATGATTTTATGCCCAGTTGCCTCAACTGCGCCGGCTTCATGAATGTTGATATGGCCAGTGTCCACAGCGATAATCGCCTCGATGGGATTGAGTGCGGCGGCCAATACGATGAAATTCGCTTGTGTGCCAGAAGAAACAAAATGGACGTCGGCATTGGGTTGTTTGATGACGTTTTTCACGAGTTCAGCTGCCTGTTTTGTGAAACCATCCAGTCCATAGCCTGCATCTTGCACGAGATTCGATTCTTGAAGTGCTGCAAGTACTTTTGGGTGCGCTCCCTCTGCGTAGTCGCAATAAAATTGATACTTCATAGTTTGTTGAGTTTACCATCAAGATAGCGTCTCGACGAGGGCGTGCTTCATGGAATTATTCGGTTTTCCATTGACAAAAGCCCTTTATTCCCCCCACACTGCTCGGTCAGGCCACTGTGGCTTGGCGACAGGAAACGCCCGCGTTGGAGGTTGCGATGTCGGATTGCCGGGAACCTACGTTCCAGCCCGATGGCATCGGCATGGAGCCGACGATCGATTCGCTTGTGGTTCCGATCTCCACGGTGCTCGGAAGCACATTCGGAGAGATGATCAAGAATGGACGAAAGGCGAAGGGATTTTCGCTGAGGACGCTTGCAGCCATCTTGGGCGTGAGTTATCAACTGGTCTATCAGATTGAGCAGAACAGACTTTCTCCTGCGAGAAGCATCGTGACGGTGGAGATGCTCGCCGCGGCGCTCAACCTTGATGCCGCCACGCTGCATGCCGCGATGGAGCAGCCGAAAAAGAGGAAATTTCGCAGGCGTTCTGCATCGTTCGTCGTGAATCCCGACGCTCCGGAAACGTTGGGAGGCTTCTTGTTCAAGAAGCGAGAGGAGTGCGGCCTCACGCAGCAGGCACTTGCGGATCGTGCGGGAATCAGCGTCACCGTCGTGAGTGGTGTGGAACGGGGGCGGCGGGTTCCTGGCCGCATTGTGCTTACAAAACTGGTGAAAGAGTTCGGGTGTGAGATCCCTGACCACCTGGCACCAGTCTTCTGGCATGGCGTGCACGAGTGTGAGCCAACGGTTTGGAAGAAGCTCGGCGCGTACTTCAAGGCGCAGCGAAAGGCGCTCGGCATCACACAGGCAGCGCTGGCGCGACGGGCCAAGATCTCGCTCGGATCTGTGAACGCTGCGGAGGTGGGCAGTCGTCCCATCGGACGCAAGGTCTACTTGCGCATCTCCCGTGCGTTGAGGTGTGATGTTCCTGACGATCTTGTGCCGGTGTTTCGCAAGCTGGGGCGTCCGAAGAGAAGCTGAAAAGACCCGTCGTTCGTGATCCCGTTCGATTCACGACACCGACACCGATACAAGCACTGCGTACGAAACGGGTTCACATTCTCCTCAGGGGGATGCGGACCCGTTTTCAATTGACAAAACTCCTCAATTCCCCCCACACTGCTCGGTCAGGCCATGAGGGCTTGGCGAAAGGGAATACACATCTCGGAGGTTGCGATGTCTCAATCGAACAAGCGCAAGCGCCAGCCTGTTGGCATCGGCATGGAGCCGACGAAAACGGAGCTCGGCGCGTTTGTGCGCGAGCGCCGTCTTGAACTGGACTTGAGCCAGGATGAGGTAGGCGCAGTCATCCCCCGCGGGCATGGAAGCAATGTTGTGAGCATGATTGAGCTGGGGACGCGGAAGTACCTCGCAGACGATCAGCTTATTGCATTGGCGAATATGCTGCGGGTCGATGTGGAAGCGCTGCGCAGCCGCATGGGAATGAAGCGCGTTCGGGTGCCCACAACGAAGCTTGGGAAGTTGATCTGGAAGCGTCGGGAAAAACTCGGCCTTTCCATCGAAGCGTTCGCCAAGCTCATGGAGGTCAGTCCCGAGCAGGCGAGGGAACTGGAGCTGCGAAAGAGCCCAACGATTCCGTGTACACGAGTACCGGCACTCGCGAAGGCACTTCAGCTGAAGCCAGAGAAGCTCCTTCCGTTTGCCGTCGCACATGAGCGGGAGACCATGAACGTGCTCGGGACGCTGGTGCGTAAAACTCGAAAGGTGCAGGGCATGTCGCAGGTGGCTCTTGCAGCACAACTCGGCGTGTGCCGGCAGATTGTGTACATCATTGAGTCGGGGAAGTACTCCTTCGAGCGTGGATCCGTGACGCTCGAACGCATCGCGGAAGTCCTCGGTCTCCATGTTGCTTCACTGTACGCGGTACAGCCGAATCGAAAGCAACGGAAATATCAGAACCGTAGTGCTGCTCTTGTTCCCAACCCTCATGTGCCTGAGACGTTGGGAAGTTTCTTCGCTGCGCAGCGAAAGGCGCTCCGCATCACGCAAGCAGAGCTTGCGCGTTTGGCAAAGATCTCGTGTGCAGCCGTGAGCGCTGCAGAAGCGGGAAGGGGCTCCATCGGTCGCGATGTCTACGATGGCATCGTGAAAGCACTCAGGTGCGAGGTTCCTGTTGAGTTCGTACCGGCCGTGCTCCGAGGGCGTGGCCGGCCGAGGAGGATCGAGGAAGAGTCGCTCACCATCACGCCCGATGACTTACACTGATACCGACACTGCGTACGAAACGGGCTCGCATTCTCCTCAGGGGGATGCGGGCCCGTTTTCCGTTGGAGAACGAATCGCCTGTATCGGGATCGGTATTGCGATATCCCGATGGTCGACGACGCAACCTGCTACAATATCCCAATATGGATCTCTCAAGCATCCACAACTTTCAAGACGCCGTGGTGACGGTGATGGGATTGGGGCGATATAAGCAGGGGAGCGGGCTTGGGGCTACAAAGTGGCTTATTCGTCATGGTGCGCAAACGGTGATTACCGATCTCAAGACGGGTGCGGAGCTCAAGGAATCGGTGCAGCTCATTATGGATTGGTATCGTCGATATCACGAGCTGTATCCGGAGCGCGCGGTGTATGCGCCAGTGTTTGTGCTTGGCGAGCATCGCAAAGATAATTTTGTGGGTGTTGACGCGGTGGTACAGAATCCTGGTGTTCCGAGTGAATCGGAATTCCTTGCCGCAGCAAAGGCGGATGGCGTCCCTGTGGAATCTGATGTGAGCTTATTTTTCCGTTTTTATCCGCATCCCGTCATTGCCGTCACAGGAACAAAGGGCAAAACGACGACGACGTTGCTCCTTGGCGAGATGCTGAAAAAGCTCGACGCGAAGGCGGTCACGGCGGGCAATATCAAAGTGTCGCCGCTTGAGCACCTGGATGAATTGCTTGAACGTGTTGATCCTACCCCGGTCGTCCTTGAGCTCTCATCGTGGCTCTTGGAGTCGATGCCGCAAGCGTTCCGTGAGATGCAGAAGGGCCCGGAGATTGCGATCCTCACGAATGTCTATCCGGATCATCTTGATCGGTATGCATCATTTGATGCGTACATTGCGAGTAAGCGTATTATTTTTGAATATCAGACCGAGGAGCAATATACGTTGTTGAATGCTGATCACGAGCTTGTTCGTGCCATGGAGCCGCTCGTGAAAGGGAAACTTTTCTGGTTTTCAAAAACATATCAGGAGCATGATGGGTGTTATGTGAAGGACGGCGCGATTGTGTTTCGGAAGGATGAAGAAGAGATCGTGGTGATGCCGTACGAGCGTGTTGCGCTCAAGGGCGATCATAATGTGGAGAATATTTTGTCGGCCACGTGTGCGGCGCTGCTTCGTGGTGTTTCATTGTTCGATGTGGTAAACGTGCTCGAAGATTTTGAAGGTATTTCTGATCGCCAAGAAATGGTCCGTGAAGTGGACGAGATCATGTACATTAACGATACGGCGGCAAATGGACCAGATGCGGTGATTGCGGCGCTCACGCGTTTTGGTGCCGCGGGGGATAAACGCATTGTGCTCATTGCAGGCGGTGTGAATAAGCGACTGGTTTTTGACGCACTGGGAGACGAGATTGCACAAACGTGTAAGCATGTATTGCTGTTCCCGGGTGATGCGTCGGATCTCATTGCGACTGCAGTGGGGGATCGCGTGCCGATTGTGCGGGTGAAGAGTATGAAAGATGCGGTGCAAGCAGCTCGAAAGGTTGCACAGCGTGGCGATATCGTCTTACTTTCTCCCAGTGCGACGACGTCGAGTATTTTCCGGAATGAGTTTGAACGCGGAGAACAGTTCCGTGAAGAAGTCCGCAATTTGTAAATTATGTCCATGCTCTCGACCATTCGTGCGATTGTTCCTGCGCCGATGCTTTTGGCGTATCACTTGGTGCTCGCACGTGGCGCTGAGATGCTGTATCGTCATCCATCGCGATCGATGGTGGTGATTGGGGTGACGGGAACGAACGGAAAATCATCGACAGTCAACTTCATTGCGCAGCTCATCACCACACTTGGGGGAACCGTGGGCTACACGTCGACCGCAGGGTTTACCATCGCGGGGAAAGAAATTGTGAACGCCATGAAGATGACGATGCCTGGGCGGTTTGTGCTGCAGAAGTTGCTTCGGCAAATGGTGGATGCGGGATGCGCATACGCAGTGGTGGAAACATCCTCGCAAGGTTTGGTGCAGTATCGTCACGTTGGGATCAATTACGATGTCGCGCTTTTCACGAATCTCACGCCAGAGCATATCGAAGCACATGGCGGATTTGAAAACTATAAGAAAGCGAAGGGAATTTTATTTCGTCACTTGATGAAGCGATCACATAAGATGATCGGTGGCAGGCGAGTTCCTAAGGTGAATGTGGTGAATCATGATGACGAGCACGCACCGTTTTATGCGGCGTTTCCGGCGGATCGTCATATGTCGTTTGGTTTTTCTGGTGATGCGAGCAACGATGTGTTGTGTGCCGATGTGCGATATCCGTCGGCAAAGGGTGTGATTTTTTCGGTGAATGGGATTGACGTCACGCTCCCACTTCTTGCGGATTTTGAACACAAGAATGCGCTTGCCGCGATTGCTGCGGTTGTTGCTGCAGGGTTCCCGCTTGCCGACGTCGTGAAGGCCGCCGGCTCGCTTCATGCGGTTCCTGGGCGGTTTGAACGGATTGATTGTGGGCAGCCATTCACGGTGATTGTGGATTACGCATATGAACCGTATGCACTTCTTGCGCTTTATCGCTCGCTTCCGGAGCACACCGGGCGCGTGATTGGGTTGCATGGATCGGCGGGGGGAGGGCGTGATGTTGCGCGACGCGCAGAGATTGGCAGAGTGGCAGCTGAGCATGAGGATGTTGTGGTGGTGACGAATGAAGATCCGTACGATGAGGATCCACAGGCGATTATCGATGCGGTCGCTGCCGGTGCTCGCGCCCATGGAAAGATCGATGGTGAATCGTTGTTCACATTTCCCGATCGTGATGATGCGATTCGGTTTGCAGTTGCACAGGCAGAGCCTGGGGACGTGGTGCTTATTACTGGAAAAGGATCGGAGCCGGTGATGGCGGTGAAGGGCGGATCGATTCCGTGGGACGATCGGGGATCTGTGCGCAAGGCGCTCGCTGATCGCGGATATTCCGTATGACACAGCGAAAGTTTTTCACATTGGAACCAGAGGAGGAATTTCTTGGAGTGATTCGTCCCAGTTTGTGGACACTCGGTCCACGGATCCTTGCGTGGACCGTACTCTTGGTCTTTCCGTTTGCGGTGTGGCAGTCGTTTCTCTCCCTTGGTGTTGTTGGCGTTGTGCTTGCAGGGGCGTCTTGCCTTGTTGGTGTACTGGGGCTGCGTGATCTTCGCCGCCATTATCTGGAGAACGGCATATATCTCACGTCGTTGCGTGCCATTGATGTGTATGCATCCCGGCGTCGATTTCGTGTGACGGAACTGCGATGGGCTCGTGTTCATCAAGTGTGTGCCGAGCGTCGGGGGGTATGGTCGTGGGTGGGCTATGGCACGTTGTGGATTCACGGTGTTCCAGAAGAAGCATTTTCATTTGCGATTCGTCCGTTGTGGCGCGCAGATCTCGTCACCGATATGGTTCGTAAGGTACACTCTGGAATATGACGCATGGCGTTGCACATAAAAAGCGATCACGCGTTCGCATTGCCGTGGTAGTGAACGTGGCGCTCTTTTTATTGATCGGATTCGGCTTTACCGAAGAGTATTTGCGGAATCGCGAGATTGAGCAAGAGATTGCGCGCATGAATGCGGAGAATATTGCGCTTGAAGAAAAGCGATTAGCATCGTTGCAACTCATTGAAACGCTTTCAAGTGCATATTATGTGGAAGGTGAGGCACGGCAAAGCGGCATGGGAAAGCCTGGAGAACAATTGGTGATTGTGGAGAATCTTTCGACGAGTACACAGGGTGATGCACGCGTGGTTGATCATAGCGATGTTCCGAATCCACTGCGATGGTTTTATTATTTCTTCGACCGTGTGCGCTTCGATGATTTGCGCAGTGATGTATGAGCGTGGTGTGGCATCACGAACAGCATGCGCATGAACGCAAAACATTTCCCAAGCGTGGTCCTATTGTGCGCTGGATCCTTGGCGCATGCGTGATTCTTGGCGTTGTGGTGAGCGCAGGGTGGTTTGCGTTTGGTGGGTGGCGAAGTGGGCACATTCCTGTTGCGATAGAGCGTGTTGCCTGGGTGCCGATTGGCCGTGCATCGGGAGGATTGTTATGGTATCGGCATGTTGCACGGACGGCGCGGGGTATTGCGGCGGCGGACGGGAGGGACAACGTGACCGAAGCGGATTTTGTGCAAGCGGTTGATGCGTGCACCCGAAGAATTGCGTTGGAAGCGTTGGCGGACGAACTTTCTGTTTCGATTTCGCGCGATGCGGTGACGGAATCCGTGGAGTGGACAGATGATGTGCGCGCATTTCTTACGCTTGCCACATGGAACGAACAAGAATATCTCGAATACGTTCAACGGTCGTTTGTCTTGTCTCATGCCCCCGAGGAAGCAACACGCGCATCGAGCGAGTATCACGATTCGACCGCGCGTGCGATGGATGTGATTCTTGAGCGACTTGCGGCGGGTATCGCGTTTGCCGATGTGGCGTACGAGTATTCGGAGGATCCGG
>CAZVBP010000019.1:0-13999 GCA_964625515.1 uncultured Gammaproteobacteria bacterium | reverse complement strand
CCCGTCCCAATACCAAAATTTCCCGTCCACCATCACGCCGGGAACTCCCCCGATCTCTTGCTCGTCCGATTCAAGCGCGGCAAAATCAATGCTCATACACCAAGAAATGACGTTGCGTGATAGAGCGCAAACACCACCGCAATTGCGGGAAGAAGAACGTACGCAGCAAATACCACAAGCGCACACACCGCAACAATGCACACCGCCACGCCGCGCGCAACAATATTCACGAATCGCATGAACACGCTAATGATCCTGCTCTGCCAATCATATCGGCCAAACATCGGCGTGAAGATATTGACCATCCACACCATCACCCCAAGCGATCGTGCATAATGCGCCACAAATCCCCACGTATACCGCGCCGCGCGCAACAATCCTTTTCCATACCACCAGGCAGGAAATCGCAACACATCACCACCAACCTCCCACAATAATCCTGCGGCACTTCCTCCTTGTGCTCCGTGCATATGGAGGAAGTATACCAGAGCGTGACGCACTTATTTCATGCCAATGTATGCACTCGCCTCTTTATCGAGCAGCAAGATAAGCGACACGAGCGGAATCACCGAAAAGATACCACCGCCAATCCCGAGCTGAATGATGAGCGACACAAATGCGGCCGTTGCCCACGATTCTGTCCGCTTCTTGAGTGAAATGTACACAATTGCAGGAAGGAGTGCGGTGAGGACAAGAATAAGTGCGGCAAGCACGATCGAGCCAAGAATCACCGGCACGATAAATTGAGAGTCCATCTCAAAGTCTCCTGATGTTTGCGAGATGACAAGCGTGAGGACGAGCCCGATGACTGCAAGCACAACAACCGCAGAAACAACGAGCTGAATGATGGTCAACGTGCGAACGATCGAGATGCGTTTTGTGAGCGTCATACAAACAATAATTACGATTTCTTAAATCGTACACCAAACACAGGAACCCAGTGTGCATTGTATTCGTCGGTAATCTCCACCGGCAGTTGCTGCACGTACATCGTGAGGGCGATGTCTGCAAGAAGGATCGTATCCGATTGAATATCAACCTTGAGTTCATCAAGCTTCGCAGCATCAAAATCTCGTGCGCGAATTTCATTCTCAATAGCCTTCTTTTCGGCTTTTAATGTTTCCATTTCCTCCAAAATCTCCATGTATCGAGCATTGTTGCGCAACTCATCTTGAAACGAGCTTTTCAACTCGCGTCGCTGTTTCTTCTTCATCTGAAGCCTGCTGTGAACCTCTTCGAGTTTTTGCATAGGGGAAATAAAAAGCGACCGTATTGTATCACGAGGCAATACAACACGGTCGCGGCACAAAACGGCCGAATATCTGACGGACCATTTACTTCTCAATCGTGATAGTGATATCGCGCTCCATGGGCGTCACCACATTCATGCTCTCGATAATATGGTCCCAATATGGAGTCTCAAGCCCCTCCCAGCGCCGCACATTCACCGTGATGCCATCCGAAGAAAACTTCATTTCTGGCGTGGGCGTTGGATTCTCATCGGTAGGACAAATGAGATACGCATTCCCCGCACCAGGATCGAGCGTGCATTCCACTGGAATTTCAAACGTTACAATCCCACCAATCGTCACCGATTTCCACGCAGTTTCACCGTCGGTCGCGGAATCAAGATTGGGTCCGAATACCCTCCCCCACGGCGTCACGAGCCAAGAATTGAAATCGTCTGATACCGTACAGCCCGCAAACGATCGCTCAACACAAATCCCATCGCACGCACCAACCTCACCTTCTTTTTGCTGGAATTGACCAATACGCTCTTCAACGATACGAACAGCATCGTCACAATCATAATCACGCGCCATCACAAACCACACGCCTCCAACCACCACCACACCAATCACCACTCCGAGAACACCGAACAGAATATTTTTCAACATAGTTAGAATTAATTTCCTCTTGCCTCTTTTCTCTCCTGATACAGTCGCTCTGTGAAACCACCGTGTTCAAGGAATGCTTTTTCGAGCGCACGAAGCTGCTGATCAAGAAGGTAATTCGCTTGGTGAATGAGGCATATAGCCACATTTGCCGCTGAATCTGGCGCTGACGTATAGGTCCTATAGGTCTCATGAATCATAGAAGACCTATCTTACCTTACGCCCCATGACACTTCTTGAACTTCTTTCCGCTTCCACAATAACACGGCTCGTTGGGACGAGGATTTTTTGATGGCACAGCGATTTCCTTCGCCCCTTGTCCTTCGCCCTCTTGGGACACTTCAACCACCGTGGTTTCCCCATTCGTCCCTTGCGCAGAGAGGAATGCGGCAGCTTCGCGGATGAGCTGTGGCGCGGCCTCAAACATCGCTTTTGCCGCAACCGACTGATCGATAATCTTGAGAATGTTGTACGAAACTTCACGACCAACTTCGGCCTGCATTGTGTGATAGAGTCGATACGCTTCGCGCTTATATTCCACAAGCGGATCGCGCTGCGCATAGCCTTGCAACCCAATGGTACGACGCAAATACGTCATATCGTCCAAGTGCTGCATCCACATCGCATCTGTTGCACGGAGAAGCACCGAGCGCTCGATATGCATGACGTGCTTGATATCAGACAGCTTCGCTTCGGCGTTCGCATACGCGCGCTTCATTGCGCCCATCACCGTAGTAATTGCAGCGGTGCGCTGCTGTGCAAGTTTTTCTTTATCTTTCGAGAGCTCTTTCAAACCATCAAGAATCGACACCTTCTCGTCATCGTCGAGCTTCACCATAGTGCCCAAACTCTCCACAATTTCTTTGGGATCAAAATCGTGTTGCGCTGCATCGCCTTCCGCAAAATCTGCTGGCACGTCGCTATCCGCCTTGCTTGTGTGAAAGAGAACAACGCGCTCCACCTCACGTTCAATCATGGACTGCACACGCTCGTGCGCCTTCTCCGCATCCGCCATAATCTCACGGCGCTCGGCGTACACCGACGTACGATGTTTATTGAGCACGTCGTCATATTCCAACACATGTTTGCGCGTATCAAAGTGATGCCCTTCCACACGCTGTTGCGCCTTTTCAAGCGACTTCGTCACCATGCCACTTTCAATCGGCGTCGCATCGTCAATGCCGAGCTTATCCATCATTCCTTTCACACGATCGGATCCAAAGATGCGCATCAAATCATCGTCGAGCGACACGAAAAACTGCGTGCTTCCCACGTCACCCTGACGAGCAGCGCGTCCGCGAAGCTGGTTGTCGATACGACGAGACTCATGACGCTCCGTGCCGATCACGTGCAGCCCACCAAGCGCTTTCACCTCCTCTGCCATTGCAGCATCCACCGGGTTCCCACCAAGCAAAATGTCCACACCACGACCCGCCATATTCGTCGCAAGGGTAACGGCACCTTTTCGTCCCGCCTGCGCAATGATTTCTCCTTCACGCTCGTGATTTTTTGCATTCAGCGTGTTATGCGGCACGCCCGCAAGCGAAAGATATTTCGACAGCCCTTCGTTCTTTTCAATCGAGACCGTACCGATAAGCACCGGCTGACCCTTCTCGTGCAACCGCTTCACTTCCTCCACAACCGCAAGCCACTTGCCGTGCTCATTCTTGTAAATGCGATCCGGAAGATCGGTGCGACGCGCAGGATGATTCGTGGGAATCGTAATCACGTCGAGCGAATAGATCTTTGAAAACTCCTCCGCCTCCGTATTCGCTGTTCCCGTCATGCCCGCCAACTTTTCGTACATGCGGAAATAGTTTTGGAACGTGATCGTTGCGAGCGTTTTGCTCTCGCGCTGAATCTTCACACCCTCCTTTGCTTCGATCGCTTGATGCAATCCTTCGGAATACCGGCGGCCCTCCATAATACGACCGGTGAACTCATCAACGATAAGCACTTCACCGTTCCGCACCACATAATCACGATCCGCTTTAAACAGCGCATGCGCCTTCAACGATTGCTCGGCATGATGCACCATCGCAAGCCCTTCTTCATACAAGTTTTTCACGCCAAGCAATTGTTCAAGCTTCTGCAGCCCCGCCTCCGTAAACGTGGCGACGCGCATTTTTTCATCCACGTTGTAATCCTCATTCTCTTTTGCCTGCTTGATAATGTCCGCAAAACGGTAATACAGATCTGCGCTCTCCTGCGCAGGAGCACTAATAATCAGCGGCGTCCGCGCTTCATCAATCAAGATAGAATCAACCTCATCCACGATTGCGTAATGAAGCGGACGCTGCACCACCTGCTCGATGCTCGGTGCCATGTTGTCACGCAAGTAATCAAAACCGAACTCGTTGTTCGTGCCGTACGTGATGTCAGCGGCGTATGCATCCTTGCGAGAAACTGGTCGAAGCGAATCCTGTGCGACATGAAACGCCGCGGTCTCTCCTCCCCCATCCGCCCCTCCCCCCTCACCCACCACATACTCCGCATCAAACACATACCCGCTCTCGTGCTGAATACACCCCACGGTCAAACCAAGCGATGCAAACACACGGCCCATCCACACTGCGTCACGCTTCGCCAAGTAATCATTCACCGTCACCACGTGCACGCCCTTCCCGGTGAGTGCATTCAAATACGTTGGTGCGGTTGCGGTTAACGTCTTTCCTTCACCCGTGCGCATCTCTGCAATATTCCCCTGATGGAGCGCGATACCACCCATGAGCTGCACGTCAAAATGGCGCTGCCCGAGCACGCGTCGACTGGCTTCTCGCACCACGGCAAACGCCTCATGAAGCATGCTTTCGAGTGGCACTCCTGCAGCGAGCTTGCCACGAAACTCCTCGGTCTTTGCCCGCAGCGCGTCCGCATCAAGTGCCTGCAGCGCCGGTTCAAACGCACCAATTTTTTCAACGTCTTTCGCAAAATTCTTAATAATTTTCGCGTTTGGATCACCAAAAAGCACAGAAAGAAGAGAGGCCATAGATTGGCCACATTGTGCCAGAATCACCCCATTCTCACAAGCCGAATCCGGTGGAGTTCCTCGTCAGTTCAAGTCGCGTTCCCCCTCCTCCCCGAGGAGGGGCTAGGGGTGGTGAGAAGCCAACGATTTGTTGACGACAAAGCGAAATTTCGCTAACGTCAGCGAGCACAATCGGCGTTCTGCCATTCTGCATCAGCCACTTCCCACGGCCAAGGAGCCGCCATGTACGTCCCGATGCCCATCCTCTGGATCGCCATGATCCTCATCATCCTGTTGATCATCGTCGCGGCTGGGGTGCTGTACAAGATGATCAAGACTCGAAGGGAGATCGAGGGCAAGTACAACGACCTGATTTATGATCAGCGCACCCTGCTGGGCGGCCTCTGGGCCAAGCAGTGCCAGCTCCCCATGGCTTCATGGCAGGAATTCGTACGAGGCCTCAACCTCAACCTGATGCACACCGTGCAACATGGTGACCGAGAGGCTTCCGAACTCGCGCTGCGGATCCTGCTTTGTGGAGCAGATATTCCTACCGTGGTTCAGCTACGAAACACAGTCCCAACAACACATCTGTTGCGGCTCCTGCATGCCGTCGCACCAAGGATCAAGGAGTATCACCATGCGAGTCGAACAGGACCGGTGTGGTCGGCCGACGATGCCATCTACGGTGTCATTACGGTGATCCGAGGCGCGCGCCCCGTCATCGCGATCGCAGACCCCTGCACCCCAAAGGAACTCGCCGATGGAGCCGCATGGCTCAACAGCAAGGAATGACCCCACGCGGCAACAACGCACGCCGCCTCCCCTCTGGGTGAGGCGGAGGGATGCGCTTTGATGTGTTTGTATCCGGTATGTTTCCCCTCCTCCCCGAGAAGCCTGCCTGTCCGGTAGGCAGGGGGCTAGGGGTGGTGGGAAGTCAACGATTTGTTGACGAAACCGCCCAAATCCGCTAATCTTAGCCACGCCACCAAGGAGGCCATCATGCTGGATTTCCAGCTCACCAACAGCGAATATCTCTTCCTCTTCGGGATCATCGCACTCTTCATCATCGGGATCTACATCATCGGCTGGTGGAAGGTCCTGATCAACCAGAAGCGGGAGAAGCAAGCCCGGGAAATGTCCGAGTACCTCAGTGACATGATCGAGTTCCGAGTCGGCAATCCGGTGAACGCGCTCGCAATGTATGTGAATACGCTCAAGGGCCATGCACGTACCCTCGCGATCTACAAGCTGATCCGGCTTGCCACGCACAAGGACAACCTCGTGGCGTTCCTCGTGCTCCGAGATCGCATCCCATCGAAGGCGCTGAAGCACACGCTCAAGTACTGGGGAGATGGGGACCTCAAGGCATGGGTTCATGGAACGGAGATCGGAAGGCTCAACGGGATGAAGCTCGTCTGCTTCGCCCTCGGTCTCCGAACCATCGAGCATCTCGACTCTCGCCTCACCAAGGTCGAGTGCAACGAGCTCAGCCGTCTCGGCATTCCCCAGCCCCTCAAGGAAGCCGACGCCGCCGCGGGGTGAGCCGACACCCCCACCGCAACAACGACTTCAGTCACGCACGCCGCCTCCCCTCTGGGTGAGGCGGCGTGATGCGTTTTGATGTGGTCGCATCTGGTGCGCTTCCCCTCCTCTTCGGAGGAGGGGCGAGGGGTGGTGCGAGATTCTCGACAGATTCGCGACACGCCTCAGAATGACGTCGCCAACCACCCCCTACCCCTCCTTTGAAAGGAGGGGGGAACTTGTTCGGAACGCGCAGACACCGCGGATCTCGATGAGCACGCGCTCGAGATCGAATAACACATCGTGATTGGTAAATCGAATAACAAGAATTCCCAGCTCAGCAATTTTGCTCGTTCGCTCATCGTCGTATACATCGGCACCGGGTTCAAAATGAGAATCGCCATCAATCTCAACCACGAGCTTTGCCGACGAACAGTAAAAATCTGCGATGAAATAATCAAAACTGATTTGTCGACGAAATTTGAATCCGAGCTGTGACTTCTGGAGATGCTCCCACAATCTTCTTTCCATCTTCGTCGCACCATTTCGCAGAATCTTCCTCCTCTCCTTCATGATGCGATTATTTATCCGCTTGAGCATAGGGTCAGAAACGAGTTTGTATCATGTGGAGTTTCCCCTCCTCTTCGGAGGAGGGGCTAGGGGTGGTGGGAGTTCCGCGACAGGCGCGGTCGCGACCGTTACAAAATCGTCTCCAAGTACGCGATTCGCGTCGGAAGCTCGCGCAACAAGCTCCCGGAAGCAAAATGCGCTTGATTCGCTTCAACAGTATTGAAAATCTCTCGCAGCGCAGCACAATAAACGTCTCGGGCATCAGGCGAAAGTTTTTGCACCGACTCCTCCCAATTTGGATCATCAAGTGAATTCATCACCGACGCAAAGAACTCGTGCGTGTTCTCTTGGGCATGGCCGCCAAATCCCCTTTTTGAAAAAGCCGACTCGTTAAATTCTTCAAGCGTGGATGGATCAGACGAGAGAAAGAGCGGCTCAAGTTCCTGAGAAAAGGCGTAGCGATAATCGATCATGTGGTAGAGCTCGTGTTCAACAATCTCTGTGAGATTCTCTTTTGAAAGTTTGCCTTCCTCGATACCAACCACAAGGTCTTCTTCCATATACACCCCATCCCATCGCGCATACGCATTCTGTTCATTGTGATCGGTAAGGACAATATTTTGAAGATTATTTTCAAGAATCACGGCGCCAAACTGACCCTGCACGGTACTCATTCCTCGTTCAATGTCGGGCAGATATTCCGCGAAGATCTTCTCACCCCGTTCGCGCTCAACTCCGGACCACGCCACAGAAAATCCCTGAATATCTCTCTGCGGCTGCAAAGGATCATGGTAAAAAAGTTCAGGCACGTGAGGCCCACCAATTTCGTCGAATGAAAAGCCGAACGCCATTGGTTCAGTTCCATTCGTCCACCGCATATTCCCAGTGTCACTCAGCTGGTCGATTCGAATGAACTGATCTTTATTCTTACCCTGTTGAGATGGGATGATGGATGTATGACCGATGAACATTCCTGGATCAGTGTAGGAAAAATAACAATCATCATTCTTCGATGACGACTGCCGAACGACCGCGGATGTCTCCGCAAGCGCATCGCGCACCTGTTGGAATTCTTCCGGAGATAATCTTGAAAGCACGGTAAAATCAACAACAGTGCCTTCGATGATTCTCGGGTGATCGCCAAGAAATTCATCAGGCTGCACATAACCAGTAATCACCTCCCCCTCACGTGTCTGCACCGTTATCGAAAACGTTGTCTGATGTTCTGCGTAGTACGCCAATGCATCACGCGTTGCCTGCGGCATCTCCACATCACTCTTGACCTCTTCCGCAAACGGAATATCCCCTTCAATCACTTCGTTCTCCATTTCCGAAGCCAGCGCGGTTTCAATTTGAAAAAGCCGCGTGAGCACAAATGCTTTCACGAGCCAGCCCGGGATCTCTTTCGTTCGATCCACTTTTTTCCCCGCCTCATGCACAGATCGTTGCAACTCCCCCTCGTACCTTTGTGCGCGATGGAATCGATCACTTGCGGAAAGATATTCTCTCCCTTCTCCACGTTCTTGAGATGCCATACATTATTTCTCGGCAAGAAGCGACGAGATCTCATCGCGCTCTTTTTCCAAAATTGCTGTCAACGTACCCGGCACGTTGGCGTGCGCTCCGTGATGCTTCTGTGCGACATCGGCCACAAATCTCATCATCAAGGTTGGATCTTTTTTCCACAATGCCAAAAGCTCGCGCTGCACCGTCGGTGACAAGCGTCGCAGTTGCATCAAGATCTGCGCCTCAATGGGAATGGTATCGGTTTTCATACGTTGATTATCCCACCAACCTCCTCGCCACACCATCCACGTCCCCTGCCCCCATCACAAGCACCACATCACCGTCACGGACGATCGACCGGAGCTGCGATTCTGCATCGACGAGATTCGCAGCGTAATGCCCTTCTTTCGGCGGAGTCGTTGATTTCATTGCGGCTCTGAGCAATGTTGCGCTCGATACAGAATCGATCCCTTCCTCGGTGCGACCGAGCACACCATAAATTTCGGAAAGGATAAGGACGTCGGCGCCGCCAAACGATTGCGCAAAGTCGTCGAACAAATCGGCAGTGCGATGGTGTTGATGCGGCTCAAAAAGCACAACGATACGTCGATCAGGATAGTGCTCGCGTGCAGCAGCGATGGTGCCGTGCACTGCGGTGGGATGATGTGCGTAATCCGAAATAATTTCTGCACCGTGAAACAGTCCCGCACGTTCAAATCGTCGCCAGATTCCAGAGAATGATTCAATCGACGTTCGCGCAACGGCAGGATCGATGCCGAACGCTCCAGCAACACACATCGCTGCTGCGGCATTCATGCGATTAAACGCACCGGGAACAAGAAGCGTCGCGCTCCCGATCATCGATGCATCATACTGCTCGATCGAATCCCCCATGAGTTTCAGCGAATTTACATCATCGCGATTCACAAACACCTTCCCGCGCGTCTTTGCCACAAGCTCCTGGAACGTGTTGATGATGTGCTGCAGATCGCGATACACGTCGAGATGATCCTCCTCGATGTTCGTAATCACCGTCACTTCTGGCCAAAGTTTCACCATCTTCTGCTTATACTCGTCGCCTTCAATGATCAGAATGTCGCTCTCCCCCACATGCACGTTGCCAAGCGCCCATCCCGGAACGATCGATCCCACAAACACCGTGGGATCCAATCCTGCATCAATGAAAATCTTCCCCGTCATCGCGGTTGTGGTGGACTTCCCGTTCGTTCCTGTCACACAAATCGTGCGATAGCCGCGGGACAGTTCTCCAAGAAAATCGAAATGTCCCATCTGCACAATCCCCCGCCTCTTGGCGTCTTGGCGCTCCACATTCTCCTCCGATGCCGCCTCGGTATACACAACGCAATCAGTGTCCGCGGGAATGTTCGCCGCATCGTGACCGATCGTCACATCGATCCCGAGCGCCGCGCATCCATCAGTGATCGCCGATTGTTTCGCATCGCTTCCGGACACCGATACCCCTTTCGCACGCAAAAACTTCGCCACGCCGCTGATGCCAATGCCACCAATCCCAATGCAATGGACGTGACGAAAATGCGCAAAATCCATATCGCTATTCCTCAAGAGCATCACCGTTGCGCACGTCACCATCGTTTGTTCGTGCACTAATCATCCGATCTTTCTTTTCAACGAATTGACGTTTCATATCATCCTTCGCTTCGTCAACCGCAGCATACAAATCGTCCTTCACCACTTCCGACCGCAACACATCGCCGGGAATGCTCACCAAAATCTCCACGGTAAACATCTCGCCTTTTTGATGACGTTCGCTCGTTTTTCCAATCTCCACCGAAACGTCACACGGATCAAATCGTGCAGCGAATTTTTCCAAGCTCATCACTTTGTCCGTGGCGTACTGACGAATCGCCTCCGTCAGTTCCATGTTCATCGCGCGCATTTCAATGATTCGCATACATGTTGCAATCAAGAATAAATCACACCTTTGTTATAACGCTCCACACCACTTCACGCAATGCAATTCGTGCACAATTATCCCACGCGCTGCACTTCTTCATGCAACACCACGCCGGTCTCATCACGCACGCGCTGTTGCACAAGATCCACGAGCGCAGCAATGTCCCGCGCCGTTGCATGACCCTTGTTCAGCAAAAAGTTTCCATGTTGAAGTGATACCTCTGCATCACCAACGGCAGTTCCTTTCAAACCCAACTGATCGATGATCCACCCTGCGGGAATACGTTTCCGATCCAGGAATTCCTGCGGAACAGAAAGACGTGTACGAAGCGCGGCAACCGCAGCATCATCAGTCCAGGTGTAATTCACAAACATGCAACCCGCCGACGCCGATCCAAGCGGTTGCGACGTTTTTCGTCCATCAAGATTTTTCTGCATTGCTGCAAGTGCCTCCGCGCGATCCCCGGGGACCAAACGAATCACCGCATCAAGAATCACATCGCGATTTCCGCGTGTTTTAAACACACTGTCACGATACCCAAACGCGCATTCCGCATTCGTAAGGGTGACGATGTTTCCATCACGGAATACACGGACTGATTCCACAGTATCCTTCATCTCCCCACCAAAACACCCCGCATTCCCACGGATCGCCCCGCCAATCGTGCCGGGAAGCGAGATCGCCCACTCAAATCCGCGCAGCCCTGCCTCGGCAGATGCGCGCGCAGCAGCGGCACTGATCACGCCCGCCTCCACACAAAGCGCAGGACCGTCCACACGCAGAACGCGATTTGCCACCTTAATCACTAATCCCGAATATCCCTCGTCAGCAACGAGCGTATTCGATCCCCCACCGAACAAAAAATACTCAACGGCAAAATTCTGTGCCATCGTAACCGCGTCAATCACATCTTGCGTGCTTCGTGCCTCCACAAAAAATGCCGCCGGCCCACCAATGCGAATATTCAAATGTTTCGCAAGTGGTTCATGCTCGCGAAATTGCACGCCGAAGCGTTCACGGAATTTTCCCGTCAATGTCATACACCATCACTATACCTCAACATCGTGACGATTTCACGAAAAAACACGATTTCCTTTGCCGTTTGCCAAGAAAACGGCTATCATCGTGAACATCTATGATGACCATTCAGCACGACGATGAAATTGCGCACGCACTAGAGCAGGAGCTCATCCGCGAACGAACAGGGCTCGAAATGATCCCGTCGGAAAACTTTGTGTCGCAGGATGTCCTTGCGGCACTCGGAAGTGTGGGCACAAACAAGTACTCTGAAGGATATCCCGGCAAACGGTATTACGGCGGCAATGATCACATCGACGTCATTGAGAACATCGCGCGCGATCGTGCAAAGGCGCTGTTTGGCGTGAGTCATGCAAACGTGCAACCGTATTCCGGATCTCCCGCAAACCAGGCAGTGTGTTTTGGCCTTCTCAACCCCGGCGACAAGCTCATGGGGCTCCATCTCTCATACGGCGGGCACCTCACGCACGGCTGGGGCGTCAATTTTTCTGGCAAATATTATCAAGCGGCGCAGTACATCACCGGTGAAAATGGCTGGCTTGATTACGACGCGATTGCGGAGCACGTGACACAAGAACAACCCAAGCTCCTCTTTGTCGGCGCAACCGCGTATCCCCGCGCATTTGATTGGAACGCATTCCGTGCCATCGCCGATAGCGTGGATGCCTATCTCGTCGCAGATATTTCCCACATCGCCGGTCTTATCGTCGCTGGTGCGCATGCATCACCTGCGGGCATCGCCGACGTCATCACCACCACCACGCACAAAACACTTCGCGGTCCGCGCGGCGCAATGATTCTCTGTAACGGCGAGCCATCGGAACCAATGAAACAGCCGCCGGAAGTGTCGAAAAAGTATTTACCGACGATTCTCGATCGCGCCGTGTTCCCAGGACTTCAAGGCGGCCCACACAATCATCAAACCGCTGCGATCGCGGTTGCACTCCACGAAGCAGCACAACCCAGCTTCCGTGAATACGGGCACCAAATCGTCAAAAATGCCCAAACGCTCGCAACATCCCTCTCCGAAAAAGGATTCGATCTTGTCACCGGTGGCACAGACAATCATCTTCTCCTCATCGACGTGACCAACAAAGGAATGACCGGTGGCCAAGCATCGACCGCGCTCGATCGCGCAGGAATCACCGTCAATAAGAATGCGGTCCCAAACGATCCAAGAAAGCCATGGGATCCTTCCGGAATCCGACTCGGAACTCCTGCACTCACCACACGTGGGATGAAAGAAAATGACATGGAGCATATTGCATCGTGGATTGATGACGTGATCAGGAATCACGACAACCATGATCGATTGCGTACAATCAAGAGCGAGATTGAATCCTTCACCAAGAGCTTCCCGCTCTACGAAGTGTAATTGCATTTATGACCGAGATTCTCAACGGGACGGTGCTCGCAAAAACAATTCGCGGCAAAGCAAAGCTGCGCGTGGAAAAAATGGATCACCCTCCCGGTCTTGCGGTCATTTTGGTGGGCGAAAATCCTGCATCGCAACTCTATGTTGGACTCAAAGAAGCTGCTGCCCGCGACGTAGGCATTTATGTGGAACGGATCGACGTTGCGGCGGACGTCACCACGAAAACACTCATCGAAACAGTGCGTGCATTGAATGCGCGCAAAGAGATCCACGGAATCCTGCTCCAGCTTCCCCTTCCTGGCGATCAGGACACGGACAGCATTATTGCAGCGATTGATCCCATGAAAGATGTGGACGGGTTTCATCCAGAAAATCGAAAACTCCTGCTTGAAAACACACCAAGACTCGTTCCCCCAACCGCGCTCGCGATCATGCGGTTATTGCAGGCCACACGATTGTCGCTCAATGGGAAAACCGCGGTCATTCTTGGAAATTCTGCTATTTTCGCAGAACCCATCATCGAGCTCCTGCGCGATGCAGGGGTCACGGCCACATTCGTGACACGCGAAACCCCAGGCCTCGCAGCAATTACACGCGCAGCAGATATTCTCGTCACCGCGCTTGGATCAGCACATTTTGTTACACCGGACATGGTAAAACAATCAGGCATTGTTATTGACGTTGGCACAAGCAAGGTGGAAAAGAAAACACTCGGCGACGGTTCGCCGGAACTGCAAGGCTACACCGGATTTCTCAGTCCCGTTCCCGGAGGAGTGGGTCCGCTCACCGTGGCGTATCTGCTTTTTAATGTCATCAAGGCGAAGGAAGTGCAGGAGCGTGAAAACGGTTAATCGATGAAGGCGTTGTATCGGGATTGCCCTCGGTGAAAACGGTGATTGGTGAAGTCACTACAGCCAATGACCGTCTTGACCGCTTTCATCGAGAGTAATCTCGATTGACCGCTTTCTTCGCCCCTCGCCCATCGCCCTTACCGCTCCTTATCCACCCCACCCGCGCCTTATCCCCCCTTCACCCCCACACCGTCCACTTCCACAGGAATCAACGGTCCGATACCATGATGTGCATGTGTGCTCTGTATGATGCTCGATTGTGCCCCCCTGAGCACACCCTTCCATTATGGCCGACGCTGGACGAATTCCCCCGCACAATATCGAAGCAGAGCGCTC
>CAZVBP010000018.1:2324-14132 GCA_964625515.1 uncultured Gammaproteobacteria bacterium | reverse complement strand
CGTGATCCACGCGGCACCAGCGCCGAATCCGCGCTTATCGATCTGGAATGGCGCGACCATGGTCGCGTTGATGAGCTCGATGAGCACGCAAAATCTTGGTAACGTTCCCCACGCGGAAACATTGGGATTGACGAGCGCGATGCGTGATCCGAATTGCGTCACGATTGTTTCGGCATCGGATAAAGAATTGATCTCGAACTGCCACACATGCGAGACACCCGCTTTCGCAACGATCGGTGCCCCGGAATCTTTAAAAAACACACGGTCGCCCACAGAGACTGTATTCCATGGTGCGCGGCGCGTTTGATACCAGCGCGACTCGATCGACTTTTCACCAGACAATATCTTCGGAATCAATTTCCACGACGGTCTCATGATCGCGACGTGATCCATATCAGTCGAGCGCTTTTCGAAACTTCTTCAAGAGCGCGATGTCTTCCTCGCGGCTTCCTGCTTCTTCTTCGCCGGTGAAGGGTGTTTCGAGGATAAGGTCGATGTGCTGGAGTTTTGGGTGGGAGACGATGAAGTTGAATGCGTCGGCGCCGATGTAGCCGTGGCCGAGGTGCTGATGGCGATCTTTGTGGCCGTCGAATTCAATCTTGCTGTCGTTGCAGTGTGACGCGACGAGCTTGTTGAGGCCAATGATGCGATCGAAATCCTCGAATGTTTTTTGCACGTCTTCTTTGGTGCGCAGATCGTATCCGGATGCGAATGCGTGTTGCGTGTCGAAACACACACCTACTTCTTTGCCCCGCTCGGCGCGATCGATAAACTCCGCGATTTCTTCAAACGAATCCCCCATCACCGCACCTGCGCCTGCGCTAATCTCGATGAGGAGCTGACACGATCCTGTATAGCCATCGAGGATACGATCGATTCCTTTGACGACCGCATCGACGCCCTCTTTTTGCCCGAGCTCCTTCGCCGACCCCGGATGGAACATGATCGCTTTCGCGCCGAGCTGCGTGCCGCGTTCAAGTTCCTCGCGAAGAATCTTTACGGATCCAAAGCGCGTGGTGTTTTTTGCCGATGCGAGATTTACGATGTACGGCGCATGAATGTACACATCTTCGATGCCGTTTGTTTTCATCGACTCACGAAACTTTTGCGCATCCTCATCACCAATCGGTTTCGCCGCAAACATTTGCGGCGACCGCGAAAAGATCTGAATCACCTCGCATCCCAATTCCCTCCCCGCCGGGCCCGCCTTCCACAATCCCCCCGCCGCCGATACATGTGCTCCAAAACGCATATAGAACAGATTACCATGTCGGCGCAACTTTTTCACTTCATGTGTGAAGAGTATTGCGATGCCCGGTTCGCTCAATACGAGCGTCTGACCGTGAACCTCTGCTGATCTGATTTGGAGATCACAAATTGTGATTTCGAGGGTACAGCCATTGCTGGCGGTATCCGAATCAACCAAAAACGAGATCGGCTCGATCTCGTTTTTAGGGCGCTACTTCACCATCGTCTTCATGATGTGATCCACCACGAGGCGGTTGCGGAGTTGGGACTCGACGAACTCGCGGTACTCGGGGGAGTAAACACGCTCGCGGTACTCGCTGTTCTCGCCCATGCGCTCAGCGATCTTGTCGAGCTCGGCGTCGACTGCGGCGGCGTCGGGATTGATGTTTTCTTTCTTCGCGATTTCACGGATGATCAGCGCCACTTTCACTCGCGTGAGCGCCGTTGGGGTGAAATCGAGCTTGATTTCGGTAATGGACTTCCCCACCGAGCGGAGATAATCCTTCAGTTCCATGCCATTCTCGCCCACGGAGTGTTCAAGCTCTTGGAGCATCCGTTCGATCTCTTGGTTCACGAGGATGTCGGGAATTGTGTCGAAGTCGGATTTTGTCGCAAGGAGATCGAGACATGCTTTCTCCTGTCGGCGCTGTTCGGTAAGCACTGCCTCTGCGGCAAGGTTTTCTTTGAGTTTTGCGTTGAGTGCCTCTGCGTTTTCAAGCCCAACGCGTTTTGCAAATTCGTCATCAAGTTCCGGTGTTTCGAGTGTAAAGATTTCATTAAGGCGCACCACGAAGTCGACATCGGTATCTGCGAGGTGTTTTTGGTAGTGCTCTTTTGGAAATTTGAGCGTGAACGTTTTCTCTGCACCTTCTGCGAGCCCGAGAATCTGCTCAACGAACCCGTCGATATAATATGATTCGTTTGTGTATACGCCATGATTTTGACTTTCTCCGCCTTCAAGAACCACCCCATCTTTTTTCATGGTGAGGGTAATGACGGCTTTGTCGCCTTTTGCAAGTGTGTGACCGGCAAGTGCGCGGACCTCTTTTGTTTGCATGCGCGCAAGGTCTTGGCGTGCCTCCTCGATGAGCTCTGGCGTTGGTTCGGTGGGCTGTGGCGCAACGGAGAGCGTTGTATAGTCCGCGAGCTTTTTTACTTTTGGCATGAGCGCGATAGTTGCGCTGTACACTAAATCATCCCCCGGAACCATTTTTTCCATGGCAAAGCGTGGGGCGCCTACAACGTCGAGATCCTCTTCAAGCATTGCGGCAATAAATGTGGTACGGATAATTTCTTCCGACGCCTCCTCGAGAATTTTCATTTCTCCAACGCGTTGTTTTACCACGTCGTACGATGCGGCGCCCGGGCGGAACCCGGGGATATTGATCACGCTTGAGAGTGTTTTTGCAGCGGTCTGCATTGCGGCACCCACAACATCTTTTGGCACGGTTACCGTGATTTTTACGAGGTTATCGCCAACATGTTCCAGGACGTGTGTTGCCATAAAAGAGGATCAACAATAAAAGTTGCTCAAGTATAGCGATTTGTGGGATGCCGTCAATAATACCGCGAACCTTCGCCAAATATACCCATACTTTCTTGTTCCACGGGTCCGTTTTTGCTATACTGTTTTTGGTGTGAGCACTCAAATATCACGCTTTTTTGTTCGGCTCGGACTCTTCGTCGTTCGTGGCGCTCTTGCCACGAAGGCGGGGCTTGTTCGGGGTGCAAAATTTGGAACCTTTTTTGGAAAGCCGATAGCAAAAGTGTTGCTTTCGGTTCTTTTTGTTCCGCTGTATCGTCTCACGTTTGGCGCCCGACGTCAGGTTGCGCATTGGTATCGGCCCGCGAAGAACAAGACCATGTTTCTTGTGACGAATCGTGCCATGATGCACGTTGCCATGGTGGCCGTTGTTGGAGGGACCGCCGCACTGAATATTGGCATGGATAGTGTGCGTGCGGAGTCGCTCGATGCGTTTAATAAGAGTCTTGCGTATGTGCTCATTGCTCAGGAGCAATCGCCGCTTGTTGAGGAATTCGCAGAAGATACATCGATGATTACTCGTCGTGATGCGGCACGATATCTCTCAAATGCATCGTTAACGCCTACTTTGGGAGCCGTCACATCGGAGGACGCGCGTGCGGGTGCCGCGTCGCTTGCTGGGGGCGGCGGGCTTGCAATGCCCATTATTGCAAATGCGAGCGAGAGCGTTGCGCCGCGCGATGGTGTGGAAACGTATGTTGTTGCAGAGGGCGATGCGCTTTCCACGATTGCCGCGAAATTTGGGATCTCGATTAATACCATTTTGTGGGCCAATAATCTCACAGTGTTGAGCACGTTGCGCCCCGGCCAATCGTTGACGATTCTTCCGTCGTCTGGCGTGCTGTACACGGTGAAATCGGGGGATAATCTTACAAAGATTTCCACCACATACCGCGCAGAGGCCGCGGAAATTCTTGCTGCAAATAAGCTTCCGGACGCGAGCGCGATTGCGGCGGGGCAAAAGCTCTTCCTTCCCGGCGGATCTCCGCCAACACCGATCGCGGTTTCGCGACCAGCGGCCGTGCGAAATATTTTCGTGCCCGCACCCACGGGATCGTCATCGGCAACAATATCCAGCGGGAGCACGCGCATGGTTTGGCCGGCAACAGGACATTATATTGTTCGTGGTTTGAGCTGGTTCCATACCGGCGTTGATATTGACTGCACCGGTCGCGCCGACGGAACATCCACGGACGATAATATCGCCGCTGCAGACGGTATCGTGCTGTTCTCGGGATGGAAAACAGGATATGGGTACGTGGTGGAGATTACGCACGGCAATGGGCTGATGACGCGTTACGGTCATAACCACGCGCTGTACGTCAAAACAGGTCAGCAAGTGACCGCAGGAACACCAATTGCGCGATGCGGTTCAACAGGGAATTCCACCGGAACGCATTTGCACTTTGAGGTGATCGGACCACGAGGCTCACGCGATTATCGCAATCCACTTGAGTATATTCGGTAGGTGTCGACGATCCCGATCAGGCGCTCATCACGCGATATTGTAGCGCTTCGGCGATGTGTGCAGCAGCAATTTTTTCGCAATGAGCAAGGTCGGCGATTGTTCGCGCAACCTTGAGGACGCGCCCATACGAGCGCGCGGACATGCGGAGACGATCGACCGCGGATTTGAGGAGTGCGAACCCTTCCGCTTCAACGGCGCACCACCGCTTTATGTGGAGCGGTCGAAGCTCAGCATTGGTGAGGATCCCGCTGTCTCGATACCGTGTGTGCGCAAGTGCTCGCGCTGCGCTGACGCGATCGCGGATTGCGTCTGTGGCTTCGGATGGTGATGCTGCGGTGAGCTCATCAAATGCAACCCGCGGCACTTCAACACGAAGGTCGATGCGGTCGAGGAGCGGTCCTGAGATTTTTTGCTGATATTTGAGTATTGCGTTTGGTGTGCACGTGCATGGCGTGCTTGGATCGCTTACAAAGCCGCACGGACACGGATTCATGGACGCGATGAGCATAAAACGCGCGGGGAACGTCACACTTCCCGATGCGCGCGACACGGTGATCATCCCGTCTTCAAGAGGCTGGCGAAGATTCTCGAGCACAACGCGAGAGAACTCTGGAAACTCATCGAGAAACAGCACGCCACGGTGTGCTAACGATATTTCGCCGGGTCGAGGATTTGTTCCGCCGCCCACGAGTGCAGTGCCGCTGCTTGTGTGATGTGGCGATCGGAACGGCCGTTGCATCATACGCCCCACTCCGCCGAGCGTGCCTGCGACGGAGTGCACTGCGGTGATCTCGAGGGATTCGTCGATTGTTGGTGGCGGGAGAATTCCTGCGAATGCGCGCGCGAGCATCGTCTTTCCGCTTCCTGGCGGCCCGGACAAGAGCACGTTGTGTCCGCCCGCTGCAGCAATTTCGAGTGCGCGCTTTGCTTGCGCTTGACCATTGATGAGCGCGAAATCGTCGATGGTGGTGATGGAGGGTTGCGGTGATGGAGCGTCTTGCATGGGGACGTTTCGCCAAACCCCTGATTCAATTTGTGCCACAAGATCGATGAGGGACGTTGCGGTGTAGACCGCGAGGCCGTCCACAAGTTGCGCTTCGGCAACATTTGCTTTTGGCACAATAATGCCGCGAAATCCTTCGCGCCTTGCCATCGATGCCACAAGGAGCGTGCCCCGGATAGCGCGGATTTCCCCGTCGAGACTCAGCTCGCCGAGGACGAGGATTTGGTCGAGCGTATTGCCGACAGTAATTGCGCCGTGTGCCGCAAGGAGCGCGAGGGCAATGGCAACATCGTATGCCGGGCCCTGTTTTTTTGTATCTGCCGGCGCGAGATTTACCACGATATTGGTGCGCGGGAACGGGAGCTGCGTATTTTTGATTGCGGCGCGAACCCGCTCACGAGATTCGGAGACGGATGTGTCGGGAAGCCCGACGATATGAAACTTTGGAAGACCCGACGAAACGTCGGCTTCAACGGTGACGGGTGTTGCGGATAAACCGAACAATGCTGACGAGAGGACGCGAAATGATGCCATACCAAGACGGGGAGCCTTGGAATAAGGTTTGGAACGCGTTGGGATTATTATGAGTGTAGCGCAAAAGCCCAATCGCGCCAAGCACGATGAGTACATCGGAGATGTTGATTGCGGATGTTCGGAAAAGAATAATGTAGTCTGTAGTGAATCCGTGGAGAATACGATCAAGGAGATTGCTGAGCGCGCCAATCGCCATACTGAAAAACGCGAGCGATACCGCGGGGAGCCGCTGTGCAGTTGCGCGCGATCGCTCGGCGAGCACGCTGATGAACACAATTGAAAGCAAAATAATGATCCAGATTGGAATTGGAATATCAAATGCAATTCCGGGATTTTTATGGAGCGCAAATGCAATGATTGGGGAGAGCGTGTGCTCAGCTTCGCTCGGAAAGCGTTCGATTGCAATTGATTTCATTGCGCCATCGAGCACGGCGAGCAGCATTGCCCCGAAGCGCAAAATCTGGGAAACACGAGTATTCATAATGCAAATATCGAGCAAGTGCTCGATATTTGAAAAGTCTTACATTTCTTGGGTGAGGGTTTTTTTGCACGCAACGCACGAGGTGGATGTTGGGCGTGCGAGCAATCGGGCTTCGTCAATGGGCTGCTTGCAGTACTTACAGGTGCCATATGTTCCGGCGGTAATTGCTTTGAGCGCGCTCTCGATATCGCGAACCGCAGAGGTGAGCTCGTTCTCGAGCGAAAGATTGTCGCCAATCTGCGCAGCTTTGTCTGCGCTCTCGTCCTCTTTGTCTCCAAGGGTGGAATAGTCGGCGTCGAATGCGTCATTTGCATTTGGACTATGTGGCGAGACACGAACGAGCTCGCCAGTAATCTTCTCGTGCTCTGCACGAAGGATCGCTTCCATCTTCTGTAAAAACTCTTTTTTCATAATCGGTAGGCTAGACTATCGTTCTATGCACGATAGAGAAGAAACGCAAAAATAGCAAGAGGGCGTCCTTCGGGCAAACAACAGTGCAAGATGCAAAGATTTATTCCCGGGTACGCCCTCAATGGGAAACAGATTTCGAAACGGGTTTCTTGTGGGGCATTGGGTTGTATCGACCACGAGTGATCGACAGAACACAACGCCACACGAAACCTTGTGCGACATCTGATTCCATTCCTGACCTGCTCTACATGTGCACGGGTTGGCACGGTTGCCGAGTACATTCCTTTCGCACCATGGTCGCCCAAGTGCTTTTTACACGCGTACAGCAGTGAGGGGTCTCCCGAAGTATTTGTGGGGACTTCGGAAAACTTCCCCTAAGTCATAGGGATTTTGGAAAGAACGTACCCTAAGTATAGAACAAGTGCTCAAAAAGATATGCACAGATTTATTCAAAGCACACTCGTGTTTTTCGTGCGGTACTCGCGATATGCGTTGCACTCCACGCGAATGCAGAGAGTGTGGATGGTTGATATGTGCTTGGTGCAGGAAGTAGCCCGCGGAGTGCGCGCGGCGTGAGATATGCGCGTGCGCCGGGAAGACACGGACTTGTTTCTATGGGCGTTTCCGCGGTGCTTGTAAAATTTTTCACGGTAAGAAGGGTGGGAGTTGGTGTGAGGGAGAGGGAAGGATCTTGGGTTGTTGCTGTGATGAAGCGAGACGGCGGCTCAGTGCGTACGACGAGCGTTGCCTCTTCGCGGGTGCGGAGCGCTTTTGTGCGTGTTCCGTCGTCGAGAAAGGCGGTGACGGTTTCAATTGTGGGCAATTCAACGATTTCACGCGCGAACGCAGTGAGAACGTCCTGTGATGTTTGCGTGCTCGTCTCCTGAGCAAGCGGGACGGTTAATGCGAATTTGGGAACAGAATCACCTTCTTGCGAGATGATTGCTGAAATGCCCTGTGTTCGTGCAAGCGCCAGGAATGATGCGAGGCCCGGTGTGTTTTCTGTTACCGCGTATGCCGACAGCGGGGAAAGATCTGCCGCACTGAGGGTTGCAGAAAAGAGGACGGTGCCATCCTGTGGCTCATGGATAAGCGGACGGGCAATGAGCGGCGCGTTGATTGTGAGCGATGCTGGGGCGATGGTGAGCTTTGCGGAGACGTTGTTTATCCGTATCGAGCCATGGGAATGAAGGCTGGCTCCCTGCAGTACTCCTTGAAGCACCGAATGCTGTACAGGATCGATGGCGCTGTGGTGCGCGATAATCGTGAAAGAATGTTCGCGGGCAATGAAAGCGCCAAACGATTTCCACGATTGCTCTTCTGCATCGGTAATACGACGATCAAGTACTGCGATGGTGTTCCCGTCCGTTGTGGTCCATACGCGAAGAACGCGGTTGGTGTGCTCAGTGAGCGTTGCAAGCGATAGCGGAAGGCCGGGAATGACCACCATGTTTCCGGTGGTGCGCTGGAGGTTCTCTACGGCTTGTGGTGAATGAACGATGCGAATTTCCGTTGCATCGTGCGGCGGAACGATGGTGTTGAACTGTGTTGCGATGCGAAATGCTGTACTGACAACGGCCCACGCGCCAACGAGTGTGCTCGCAACACGAACCACCCGCCAGAATATCTGACGGGTGGGGTTTGGTGTTACGCGAATGTTCAGGGGCGCTTCCATGGCCTAGTGCTTTTCTTTGCGTGGTGCCGGCGCGCTTCCAGCCTTGGCGCGCATATCGTCGGTATACACGTTTCCTTCCGCCTGTTTCATCGAGAGGTTGATGCGGCCTTTTTCGTCGATCTCAATCACCTTCACTTTTACTTTATCTCCAACGGCAACGATGTCGGTGACTTTTTCCACGCGCCACGGCGCAAGCTCGGAGACATGAACCATTCCATCTTTGCCCGGGAGAATCTGTACGAAGGCACCGAAGTCCATGAGGCGGACAACTTCACCATCGAACAGCTCCCCCGCCCTTACTTCGCGCGTGAGATTCGTCACCCATTCAAGCGCTGCCGCTCCACTTGGTCCATCGACTGCGGTGATCATCACAAGGCCGTCGTCTTCAATGTCGATTGCGGAGACGCCAGTTTTCGCGATGATTTCGTTGATGGTCTTTCCTCCGCTTCCGATGACGACGCGGATCAGATCGGGATTAATGCGGAGTTTGAGAATTCGTGGCGCGGTTGGTGCGAGCTCGGCACGTGGTGCTGCAATCGCGGACTTCATCACGTCGAGGACCTGCAAGCGCGCAATGCGTGCCTTGGTAATCGCCTCAACGACCACGCTGCGCGGCAAGCCGTCGGTCTTTGTGTCGAGCTGAATGGCAGTGATTCCTGTTTCGGTTCCGGTCACCTTAAAGTCCATTCCACCTTCGCCGTCTTCGAGATCTTGCAAATCGGTGATTACCTGGAAGCGCTTGCCGTCGCTTGCAAGACCCATGGCAATACCAGCGACCGGCGCACTGATCGGCACGCCGGCGTCCATGAGCGCAAGGCTCGTGCCGCACGTCGAGCCCATCGAACTTGAACCGTTCGATCCAAGCACTTCAGAAACGACGCGGATAGAGTATGGGAAGGTTTCCTGATCAGGAAGCACGGGCTCGATTGCTTTTTCGGCAAGAGCACCGTGGCCAATTTCTCGTCGACCTGCGCCGCGAAGGGGCTTTGCTTCGCCCACGGAGAATGGCGGGAAGTTGTAGTGGTGCATGAATCGCTTTTCGCCGGTGAGTTCCATGCCGTCGAGCGTTTGTTTGTCGCCAGGAGCGCCAAGGGTAGTGATGGAAAGTACCTGTGTTTCGCCACGCATGAAGTGCCCGCTGCCATGGACGCCAGGAAGAAGGGCAACTTCGGAAAGAAGCGGACGAATTTCGTCTAAGCCGCGACCGTCGACGCGCTTTTTCTCGTCAAGAATAAATCGGGTCACTTCCCCGTCGATGACACTTGGGATCGCAGATTTTGCAATTGCAATGTCGGCTTCATCGAGCCCTTCCGCTTTGCATAATGCGATGAGCCGCTTTTTCATCTCGTCTTTTGCAGCTGCGCGCTCAACCTTTGATGCTTTTGGCACACTAAAGAACAGCTCCTGCATGAGCGGACGAAGCATTGCTTCTGCTTTTGCAATGATATCGGCGCGATGTGCAGCAGCCGCCTTTGCGTCGTCGGTCTTAGGGGTGAAAAGATCGAGCTTTGGTTTGCCAAGATCGGTGCGAATCGTGTTGATGAGCTCGATGACAGGACCAAGGACCGCTTGGCCCGCGTCGATCGCCGCGAGAACGTCAGCTTCTGGCGCTTGCTTTGCGCCAGCTTCCATCATGATGAGCTTTTCTGGTGTGCCGGCCACATCCACGTCGAATTGCGCACGCGCACGCTGTTCGTATGTTCCGTTGATGACGAGTGCATTATCGACATTGTTCACGCGTGCTGCCGCAATCGGTCCATTCCAAGGAATGTCGGAAACGTGCAGCGCACACGATGCAGCGATGAGACCAGGAATGTCCGCATCGTTTTCTCCGTCGAACGCGAGCACAGTGACGATCACCTGAACGTCGTTTTCCATGCGCGCATCAAAAAGCGGACGGATTGCGCGGTCAATGAAGCGCGCGTTGAGCACGGCTTCGTCGGTTGGTCGGCCCTCGCGCTTGATGAAGCGGGAGCCTTTAATACGGCCTGCGGCGTAGAGCTTTTCTTCAAAGTCCACCATCAAGGGGAAGAAGCCGAGGCCAGGGCGAACGTCTTTGCTCATCACGGCCGTGGCAAGAACAACGGTGTTTCCGTATTGCACGGTGCAGCTGCCATTTGCGGCGCGTGCAAACTTTCCTAAGCTGATCGTGAGGGGCTTTCCACCGAACTCAATGGTGTATGTGGGCATTGTTGCCATAAGGATGTCCGGCACAAAACAAAAGGACTCAATCGCGCCGTGGCGATGAAGTGCTCCATGTTTTCTGCCGGGAATTATGAATGAGTGATGATGAGGGTCCACCGTGTGAACGTTGGTGAACCCTCACACATTACCCGTTCATGGGAAGTTGGGGAACGTCTGGTGTTGGGCGTGGCTTTCGTGGCCGTCCGCGACGACGCGTTTCCGGTGCGCGTTCCTCGGTGTTCTTGTGGAACTTTACCGGGGCGATTGGGAGCACAAGGGGTTCTGACGTTTGTGCCGCAGTGCGCTTTGGTGGAAGTGGGGGGACTGCGATTGCGTTATTTGCGACCTGTTCTGCAATGACATCGTCGAAAGTGTCCATCGCCGACGAGGTGCGGCGTTCTGGTGTGCGATTGCGGTGGTCGCCGATGAGAAACGCTTTTTTGTCTGCAGAAAGATTGGTGTAGATATCTGCCGCATCGACGAGTTTCGATGATGTTGATTCGCGGAAGGATGCAACGTGGAAAATGCGGCCGCGATTTTTAACGTATTCGGCGAGCGCACAATAATCACCATCGCCGGAGACCATCACCACCACATCAAGCATATCGAGCATGCGAACGACATCGATGGTGATGCCAACGTCCCAGTCCCCTTTTTTGTGTCCGCTATCGTATTCAAGAAGCTCTTTGGTGTTGAGCTCGATACCAACGTTTTGCAGCGCCTCGAAGAACGGTCGTTCCTCCCCTGTTTTTGTGGAGATGGTGTACGCAATCGCACGCACAAGCTTTTGATTGCCCACACATGCCTGAACAATATTCCCAAAGTTCACTTTTGCACCGTAAATGTTGCGCGCACTGTAGTACATGTTCTGGACGTCGATAAAAACGCCAACGCGACGAGTGGAAGTGTCTAACACGAGCATAGATTTTTGCAGCGAAAGTTGTGCTGCGAATAAATAGTGAAAATCCCACGTGGCTGCATCGTATCACGACGCGCGCACGTGGGATAAAAATTACCGCTTCAAACCAAGTGCCTCGATGAGCTCGGCGTACGCAGCGGCGTTTTCACGCTCCAAGTACTTGAGCAAACGACGACGCTCGGCCACCTTCTTCACCAACCCGCGGCGGGAACTAAAGTCCTTGCGGTGGGTTTTTAAGTGCTTGGTGAGCTCTTTTACCTCGTAGGTAAGAATTGCCACCTGCACCTGTGGTGAACCGGTGTCCGATTCGTGTGTGCGGAATTTTTTAATGATCTTTTCCTT
>CAZVBP010000018.1:0-2224 GCA_964625515.1 uncultured Gammaproteobacteria bacterium | reverse complement strand
TCGACGACGTACCGGAAGTACGTCTTGACGATCCAATCTGCGTCGCGCACCGAAACTGGTCTGAAATAAAGCCGTTTTATAATTATCGTTTATCGGAGTAATGGGAGCTCAGCCCCAAAACCATGATGAACGGAATGAGTGACGGGGCTAAGGATAGGGGAAAAAGGGGGAAATGGCAAGCCCAGGGGGCTGCTCTTTCCGCTCAACGATACGATGCCACGCCATGACGCCTCGCTTCGCTCGGCTATGGCTGGACATCGGATCGTTTCGCTCCAAGAGCAGCCCCCCGGGCTTGCTTGGGGAAAACGAGAAAAAAAGCGAAGCGCGCCCGGACCGTGAAGCTCGGGCGTAGGGCTTCGAACGGTGCGAGCGCGGAGTGCGTCAGCGTGACGAGTGCGCGGGACAGTGCTTGGCGTGCCGGCGCTTGCGGATGTGTTCCGCAATTGATGCGCCGATCATCGTGACCGACAAGACAATGCAGATGATCCCGAATGCGAGTATTGCGTCTGCGACGAACTGATCCGCCCTGGAAAGATGGGACGCGGAGTGCAGAACATGTGCTTCGTTGAAGCACATTCCACCGAAGATCAGGACTGAGGCCACGAGGAACGCGTCCATGCATCGCTGGAACGCTGGTGAAGGAGGCCCTTCGACTCGGAAGAACATGGTGTTGCCTTGGCTGGGGTGCATAGAGATTGTGATTAAAATAGTGGATTGTGTCGAGCAAGAGGGGTGAGTGTGCTTCGATGTGTCGCGAAATCGAGTACAATGAGGGGGTATGGCAAAAGCGCTTAAGGATTTTATTCGAGAGTTTTGTGAGTATTTAGAGATTGAACGAGGGAGAAGTGATAAGACGACGAAGAACTATCACTTTTATCTTGATCGGTTTGCGGAGTGGGCCAAGTGGCCGAACCCGGAGCAGATTACGCTCGAAATGGTGCGGAAGTATCGACTGTATTTGAATCGTGAGATTGCGGGGCGCGATGAAGCGCAATTGCAAAAGAATACTCAAAATTATCACCTCATCGCGCTGCGTGCGTTTTTGAAATATCTTGCGAAACGCGACGTGAAAACACTGTCGGCAGATAAAATTGAGCTTGCAAAACAAGGGTCGCGACATGTGACGTTTCTTGAACCAGATGAGCTGAAGCGATTTTTGGACGGTCCGGGGGAGGACGACACAATTGTTGGACTGCGCGATAAGGCGATTCTTGAGCTCTTGTTTTCCACTGGACTTCGCGTTTCCGAGTGCGCGGGGCTTCTCATTGATCAAGTGAATTTGAAGCGCGACGAGTTCACCGTGAAGGGAAAGGGTAGCAAGCATCGCGTTGTCTTTGTGTCCGATTCTGCCAAGCGTGCGATCAAGGCATATCGCGATCACCGCCGCGACGTGTCGCCGTATCTTTTTGTGCGGCACGATCGCGCAAAGCATCACGCATTCGAGGCCGCGCCGCTTACTCCGCGTTCCGTGCAGCGCATCGTGGATAGGTATGCGCGACTTGCCGGCATCACGAAGCCCGTCACGCCACATACGCTTCGTCACACGTTCGCCACCGACCTTTTGCGTAACGGCGCAGATATTCGATCGGTTCAGTCGTTGCTTGGTCACGAGTCTATCACCACCACGCAGGTGTATACGCACGTCACCGATAAGGAATTAAAGCGCGTGCATCAGAAGTTTCATGGCAAGAAAGGTGACGCTTGATTAAAGCGAATCACCGTGGTATTTTGTGCATCGTTCGCAGAAAAGTATCGAATTGTTTCTCTGTGCGACAAACCGCGCATTGGGAAATAGTTCATTCATGGCGGCTATAGCACAATGGTTAGTGCACCTGGTTGTGGTCCAGGCTATGAGAGTTCGATTCTCTCTAGTCGCCCCATCAAAAAATCTCCCTAACGGGAGGTTTTTTGGTGCTCCGGGGTGGAATCGAACCACCGATCTTGGGCTTAGAAGTCCCCTGCTCTATCCAACTGAGCTACCGGAGCAAAATGTATCCAAGTTTGCCCAGCTGCTGCGTCGATCTTCTGGTCCTCACTCAACGACCGACGAAGGTCGTCTCGTTTCGGTCCTTAGATCTCCTTGCATCTGAACAAACCTAATACATTTTGCAGACAGCACAGGCTCATGCCTCTCTGTGAATCCAGTGCCATTCTTGGCGTACGCTAGCACGATTTTTCACATTTGAACAGAGAATAATTGGCCAAGGTTTGACATTTCTTTGCA
>CAZVBP010000017.1:12282-14901 GCA_964625515.1 uncultured Gammaproteobacteria bacterium | reverse complement strand
TTCCACACGCTATTTGCCAGGGTTTTCTCATTTGTGATTTAATCTTTCTTGTCGTCAACGTCGAATCCTCGACAGACGGCCGAGGTCCACCTTGAACTACGCCACTGCCGGCCCCTGTGTCGGCATCCACCAGGTCCCCGCCTCCCCCTGCTCCTACCTGCAGGACGGCGGCCACCACTACTACTCCCGCGCCACCCACTTGAATGGCGGTCAGAACTCCGCCACCGATGGAGGCAGCGCCGGCTGAGACGCGCGCGGGCTCGCCACCCGCACCGAGATTCCACACGTCGCCGAAAGAGGAGAGTGATCGCCCGGGCCAATACGTCGGTGGTCCACGTGGGACCAGCCTTTGACCACTGATGTCGCCCACACGGGGCGCCTGTCCACTTTCCTCGCGTCCGGCACCTTCCCCTCAGGGGAGGGTGGCCGGACGTTCTCTTTTTCGGTACACTGTGCCCATTATGATTTGGACCATTCTCTTGTTTCTTGTTTTGCTTTCCGTTTTGGTTCTGGTGCACGAGTTTGGCCATTATATTGCCGCAAAACGGTCGGGAATGACGGTGGAAGAGTTTGGCATCGGGTTTCCTCCACGGCTATTTGGCTGGAAGCGGCCAAGCGGCACTACATGGAGCGTGAACATGATTCCGCTCGGCGGATTTGTAAAAATTAAGGGTGAGAATGGCGAGAACGCGAACGCGCCAGACAGTTTTGCGGCGCAATCGTGGATCAAGCGCTTTGTGGTGATTATCGCGGGCGTGGCGATGAACTTGGTGCTTGCGTGGGTGCTGTTTACCGTGGGATTTATGTTTGGCTTACCGGCGGTGGTAGAGGACGGCGTCGGTTCTGGCGCCACGGTGTCCAATCGCGCGGTGCATGTGGTGGAGGTGTTGCCCAATTCTGCGGCAGCAACTGCGGGCTTGGCGATTGGCGACAAACTGGTCAGCGTGGACGGTGTGGAATATTCCACGGGTCCTGATGCGCGCAATGCGTTAAAGCCAAAAGAAGATGGATTGCCGCTTGCGCTTCTCATCGAACGCGGCGGAGGAACACAGACGATCGACGTCACGCCAACATACGTTCCCGAGCTCGGTCGTGATGGTGTGGGCATCTCACTTGTGGAAACAGGATTCATTCGGTATCCGTGGTATGCCGCGCCATGGAAAGGTTTGGAAACCACCATTGGCGCCACGCGTGATGTGGTGGGTGCCTTTGTAGGATTAGTGGTAGGGCTATTCCAGCGAGAAAATGTTGCCGCGAATCTCTCCGGCCCCGTGGGCATTGCAGTCCTTACCGGACAAGTGGCATCGCTTGGTGGCGCGCACTTGGTCCAGTTTGCAGCAATGCTCTCCATCAATCTTGCGGTGATCAACATTCTGCCACTTCCGGCGCTCGACGGTGGACGCATCGCGTTCCTGCTGTACGAGCTGATTCGTCGCAAAAAGGCGACGCCCGCATTTGAACAAGCGGTGCACGCGGTAGGATTTGCAGTGTTGTTGCTCCTTGTGCTCGTGGTGACCGTGAAAGATATTGTTCATTTGTTCTAAAGCTATGACGGATATATTTCTCACGCTTCAAAACGAAGCGCTCCACGCATTCACGAATGTTGCCACGGTTGCCGAGCTTGAAAATGTGCGTGTGGAATATCTTGGCCGCAAAGGAAGACTCGCGGAAGCCATGAAAGATTTAGCATCGCGCTCTGAGGATGATCGTCGTGAGGCAGGAAAGCGTGCAAACGATGCGAAGCACACGCTCGAAGGCGCGTTCGCTGCTGCGGAAGCGCGGGTAACGGCGGCGCAAAAGGCTGCGCGCGATGCAAAAGAATGGATTGACGTCACCTTGCCAGGAATTCCAGCAGAGGATGTGCATTTGCACCTGAGCACGCAAGCGATTGAGGAAATCTCGGGCATCTTTTCTCACTTGGGTTTTGTGCGTGCACGACATCCGGAGGTGGACTGGGATCACTACGCATTCGAATCGTTGAACATGCCCAAGGAGCATCCGGCGCGCGATGATTGGGAAACATTTTTTATTGCCGATGATGCCGCGGTGATGACTGGTGAGAAAGGGAAAGTGGTACTTACGCCGCATACGTCAAACGGCCAAGTGCGCGAAATGGAAAAGGGCAAGATGCCGATTCGCATGATTTCCATTGGGAAGTGTTATCGCCGGCAGTCGAGCGCACGTCATCTTTCCATGTTCCATCAGTTCGAAGGGCTCATGATTGATGAAAATGTGACGGTGACGGAGTTGAAGGGCGTTTTTGATCATTTCGTGAAACAGTATTTTGGTCCGGATCGGGAAACACGTCTTCGGCCGTATCACTTCCGTTTTACGGAGCCGAGCTTTGAGCTGGATGTGTCGTGTAGCGTGTGCAACGGCACTGGTCGTTTCAATGGCGCGAAGTGCAAGCTGTGTAAAGAGGGATGGCTCGAGCTTGGCGGTGCAGGTATGGTGCATCCCCATGTGTTGGAAGCGGGCGGACTCGATCCAGAAAAAGTGAATGGATTCGCGTTTGGCTGGGGCCTTGAGCGCACCATGATGATGCGATCGGGAATCAACATCGATGACATTCGCATTTTGTACAAAAACGATCTGCGTTTTCTTACGCAATTTTGAGCT
>CAZVBP010000017.1:9664-12272 GCA_964625515.1 uncultured Gammaproteobacteria bacterium | reverse complement strand
CTTGTATGAATATTCTCGCTTCGTATCAGTGGATTCAGGAATACGGGAAGACGACGCTTTCGCCGGAGGAATTTGCGAAAGAGTTCTCGTTGCGCTCCATGAGCGTGGAAACGATCGATCGTCTTGCGGATCGTTTTCATGGGATGATCGTGGGCGTGGTGACGGCGGTCGATCCACATCCGAACGCAGATCGATTGCGCGTTGCAACGGTGGATTGTGGCAATGCATCGTCAACGATTGTGTGTGGCGGAACAAATCTTACGGTTGGCATGAAAGTGCTTGTGGCGCCAACGGGAACAAAAGTGCGTTGGCATGGAGCAGCCGAGTGGACGGTGCTTGAAAAGGCGAGCATTCGTGGTGTGGAAAGCGATGGGATGATTTGCGCGCCAGAAGAGGTGGGGCTTGATGCAGTGAAAATCGGGGAGAAAGAAATTTGGGATTTAACCGCGATCACCGATGCGCCTGCGGGTACCCCCATTGCGGATGCACTTGGCCTCAACGACGCGATTTTCGATTGTGAAATCACCACGAATCGCCCGGATGCGATGGGCATGCTTGGGTTGGCGCGAGAAGCTGCGGCAGCCGTGAGCGCGGAGTTTGTCGATTCTGCACCAACGCCGCTTGTGGTTGGTGGCGCGGACAAGATTTCGGTGCGCATCGAGGATCGTCGCTGCGAGCGATACATGGCAGCTGTGGTGACCGGTGTGCGCGTGGAGTCGTCGCCATGGTGGTTGCAGAAGAAACTTATTCTTGCCGGTCACAAGCCGATCAACACGATCGTGGACATTTCGAATTACGTGCTTTTGGAACTTGGGCAGCCGCTTCACGCATTTGATGCAGAAAAAATTCACGGCAATCAGATCGTTGTGCGCAAGGGGAAGAAGGGGGAGTCGCTCGAATTACTTGATGGAAAAACGGTGCAGATTGATTCGTCACACATCGTGATTGCGGATGCAGATCGCGTGCTTGCGCTTGCGGGCATCATGGGCGGAAAAGAATCGGGCACCACGACGGGAACGACCACGGTGGTGTTTGAGGCAGCGGTGTTTGATGCGCTTGCGATTCGCAAAGGCGCGCGTGCGGTGGATGTGACGTCTGATGCGCAGCTGTTGTACGAGAAAAAACTCTCACCTGGCGCACTGCCTCGTGCGCTCGCACGTGCGGTGGAGCTTGCAGAGCAGATTGCGGGCGGAACGTGTGAACAGGTGATTGATATCTATCCAAAGCCACGGAAACCAGCAGTGTTCCCATTCCGTCCCAAGAAAGTATCGGCAAGAATTGGGATGACGATCGATGACACAACACAGGTTTCCATGCTCGAGCGTTTGGGTTTTGCAGTTGAGAAGCGTGGCGCGGCGTATCGCGTGACGGTGCCGTATTGGCGCGAGGAAGACATCGAAGCGGAAGTGGATTTCACGGAAGAGATTGCGCGCATGTACGGGTATCACAACATGCCGCCGGTTTTGCCGGCATCGCGATTGCCGGACGGGAATGACGATGCGTCGCTTGTGTGGGAATTGTGGACAAAACACGCTATGGCAGAGCGCGGATTTGTGGAGTGCTTTAGCAACTCGCTCGTGAGTGTGAGTGATTTGGAGAGTTATGGTATTAGCCCAAAGGACGCGCTGTGTGTGCTCAATCCGCTCACAGAGGACCTGACGCATCTGCGCACCACGTTGATCCCGTCCATGCTCCGCACGGTGGAGCGGAATCAGGCGCTCACGCCGTCGGCAAATATTTTTGAAGTGGCGCGTGTGTACATCCCGCGTGAAGGAGAGCTTCCCGATGAACGCCTTTCGCTTGTTGTGGGGTCGTATGGTGTTGAAAATGCAGAGAAGACGTTCATGGAATTGCGCGGCTTGCTCGATTGGTTCGCAAAGCGAACCGGACTTGCCTTTACATTTGATCGATTGGCAGACGATAGTCATTGGCACGCGGGGCGTACTGCCTCTGTGCATGTTGACGGCGGTCGCGTGGGCACCATTGGACAAGTGTCCGAGGATTTTCAAACCGCATTCGGCGTCCATCGTCCCGTCTTTTTTGCGGTGATCGATCTTGAGGCACTCATTCCGTCAATGAAAATCTCGCACGGCTATACGCCGATTCCTGTTTTCCCCGCAGTGCGACGCGACGTTGCGGTGCTCTTTGACGAGCACACGCCGTTTCAAAAGATTCACGATATTGTACGCGGATCCGGAGCGCTCGTGACCGCGTGCGATGTTGTTGATGTGTATCGCGGCGACGGTGTGCCCGAGGGAAAGAAGAGCGTGACGCTTTCCGTTACCTTCATGTCCCCAGATCGTACGCTTACAAGCGAAGAAGTTGCAGCGTGTCTCACCACCGTTACCCGCGAACTCGCGCTTCGTGTGGACGGAATCGTGCGTGAATAGTCGTGATACCATGAAGCAGTGTCGTGAGGCACGAAGAAGCTCCCCAAGAGATTCTTTATCTGTCCCACTATGTTAGAGAAAAAAGACTTCAAGGCACTTCGAAGTATGTTGAGCGAGCTGCTTCACGAGGGATTCTCGGATTTTCGCCTGAAGATGCGAAGTGAAATGCGAGAGATGATTACAGAAAATAACGAGATTCTTCGCCGGGATATTCGCGA
>CAZVBP010000017.1:0-9564 GCA_964625515.1 uncultured Gammaproteobacteria bacterium | reverse complement strand
ATAAAAAGATAACCCCCACCCAAAAACGCAGCCACCAGGGCCGCGTTTTTCGAATCAGCGTTCATCACGTCACCAATCAGCGTTAATTCCTGTTCCGCAGCGCCTCCATGATCTTCCGGATCCCGTCGGCCACGTTGCCAAGCGCGCTCACGTGGCCCTCCACTTTCATCCGAATCCCGTTCACAATCTCCATAAGATCGTCCACTTTACTGCGCACATCATCCACTAATCCGTGCACGCGCTTAATGATCGCGGCCACTTGGTACATCACGAAGCAGAGAAATGCGGTAAACCAGAGCGCACAAAAGGACAGCACGATGTAAAGAATATCCTTTGATTCCAGCATATGCTGGCATTGTAGCATGGAAAAACAGACGGCCCGGCTTCCCCTGGGGAGCCGGGCCTGCGCGTCCTGGTGCGTGTGCGTTCAGCCCCAGAATCTGGAAAGGGTCATCTCCACGGCATCTTCACGTTCCTCTGGCGTCGGGTTGGTGGTGAAGCGCCAGGGAGAGAATTGGTCGTGCGGGTCTTGGACGAGGTAGAACTCTCGCCCCGTCGTCATCGCCCATGCCACGGGGTCGCCTTGTTTGATCCATGCCCAGTTGGTCCAGAGCCACAGAATCATCATGATAGGGAGAACGACGATGGGCACGATCGGGATGATGAGGAAGTATCTCGAGGGGATCACTTCATTCAAGAGCAAGATGATTCCAAAGACGAGCTCTGTAATGAAGACCGTACACAGGAGCATTGTGTCTACTAGGTCGGAACCGCCGTGCTTTGCGAACAGCCAAATTGCTGCCTTGATCCCGCTCCATTCCCTGATCGTGGCCGGGGTCGGTCCCACTTCGGGGGGATTGCGAAGGATACGGATGACGGAGGCGAGCGTGGAGAAGAGGTGCATGCGATCCTCGCAGGGTGATGCGTTCCGGGAGTGGAGCGCAAAGAAACGCTAACATAAAAGGTCGGACTTGTGGAGTTTTCCCCACGCAAAAGCCCAGCCGCCTTCCTCCACGTACTGGTGGACGGCGAACTGGGCTCTCGTGCGTGGGAGTGATCGGTGCCGACTCATCCGCTTTCATCGACCCACTCCGGATGCTTCATCGGTTCTTTGAACCCCGGGCAGCGGAAGGATCCTTCGCGACAGTTAGCGTTCTCATTCGGCGAGAGAGTGACCTTCCCAAAGGCGGAAATGTACACCGTCTTGCCGGTCAGGATCCAACACACGGTTGGGTCTTGTTCCTCGAGCTCGAGCCAGGCCATCTTGCACAACAGGGCGGTGCCGAATCCGCCGAGGAGCAGGATCCATGTGACGATCACTCGCATTTGAATGAAGAGGGGGATGTGCTCGGCGCTCGACTCAATCGTCGCATAGTTGATCACGAATCCGCACACAAAGCCGATCAGTCCAAACAGCGGAATGCGGTCAAACAAGTCTGCGCGATAGGCTGTTTGGATCAGCCACACCGCCGCCATAGTGGCGTTCCAATCTGGGAGCGTCTTTGCGGTGGGCGCGGGCAAGGGTTCGCTGCGGAGAAGGGTGAGTGCGTACCGGAGCGCATCGACTGTGGACATTGGAGCCTCGCGATGATGAATGTGCGTTTAGTGGATGAAGAACGCCACGAAACGCTAGCACAAGCAGCCGAATCTTTGAAGCATCAGCCAACGCAAAAGCCCAGCCGCCTTCCTCCACGTACTGGTGGACGGCGAACTGGGCTCTCGTGATTGTGGGCGATCGATGTGCGAGATCACTCTTGCGCGGGAGGGGCGTCCAGACGCTTCCCGCGGGAGTACTCGTGGTAGATCAGGATCGTCCCAAGCACCCCAATGGCGCAGGTAAAGACCGTCATCCTGGCGATCTGTGTGGAGAGGGAGACGATGCCGCCCCCCTCGTTCATGGAGTAGTTCACGAGGGGCGCTCCGAGCGCCCCCAAAACCCACACGAGCACGGTCGCGCCGATCGCTTCGGCGCGCGTAAGGTTGTGCGCCGGAGTGGGGGCGGGCGCGGGATGCTCTTGTGAGGGCACGGAATCGGAGCTCTGCGACGTAGCCATGGGAGACCTCGTGGAACGGGGGTGGGAATGTTCAGGGAGGAACGCCTCAAGAAAATAGCATATATTAGCCAATTTGTGAAGCCTTACCATCAAAAATGCCCGACCCGTTCTTTTCCAACGTGGTATCTTCTTTGAAGACAAGAATCCTCACTATCACTCCTTTCACTCACGAATATCATGTATGAATGCGCAAAATATTCCAGAAAAGATTCATCTCGGTATCTATGGAATCTGTGTTCGGGATGGAAAAGTGCTCATGATCCGGAAGGGGCGTGGACCGTACAAGGGATTATTCGATTTGCCCGGTGGGAAGATGGAGCCTGGCGAAACGTTTGAACAAGCACTCCATCGTGAATTGCGCGAGGAGATTGGTGTGAATGTGCTGAGCCATGCTCCGCTTTGCGTGAGCGAATATCAATGTACGTGGATGGCTGAAGCAGAAAAGAAGGCTTTTCACCATGTTGCGCTCTATAACACCGTCGTTCTCGAAAGTGCGACTATTAAAACCGATCCCGACGGCCACGATTCCGAAGGTGCATCTTGGGTTGCACATCCCATTACGAGTGCAGATGTCGCCCCCATTACTCATCACGCATTGCGAATGCTTGGGTTGTTGCAGGATTGAAGTGCTTTTTTGTCCGTTCTTCATGCGAAAAGCCCAGTTGCCATCCTCCACGCACGGTGGACGGCGAACTGGGCTCTCGTGGTGTGGCGAGGTGATATCGCCTCGTGTTTGTCGCTGCGATGCAATCGTGCCGTTCTACCGCGGTATTCCGCTTGGTGGAGCGAAGGGGCGCCTCCAGCCGGGAAAGTGCCAGTACCGTTTCGCGACGATCATCGCATGGGCGTCCTCGAAGATGTCCCCCGAGTACCCTTCGGTGAGGCGACCGCCGTAGACCATTGTAGCTTCGACGGGGTTCGCGTGGAGCGCATCGCGCCAGAACGCCTGAAAGACATAGAATGCGACAGGGCAGCCGAGGAGACAGGCGATGAGGACGATCCCGGGGACGTGTTCCGTCCAGGGAAAGGCGCCTTGCTGCATGATCACATTGATCGCGAGGCTCACGAGGATGCTGACGAGCATGACGAGCACGATCGAGCGAAACAGATTGGCGCGATCCATCGCATTCCACAGTCGTGCGGTGGCCATTGCGGAGTTCCATTGATGAATGGTCAAGCCGGTTGGGGCTCTCGGTGGGTTCCAGAACAGCCGCCAGCAGGACATCAGTGCGGATGCGGAGGACGTTGTGGGAATCATGATGAGCTCCGTTTCGGTTGGGAGGCCTGAGCACAAAGAAACGCTAGCAGATCAGTACGATGTGGGGAAGATTCAGCTGTCCACATACGGGTTTTGGCTGCTTCTGATACCGTACTGCCATGGACCCGAACGATTTCGTCTATCTTCATAATCACAGCCATTATTCGCTGCTTGAAGCCTTGCCAAAGCCCAAGGCGCTTGTTGCACGTGCAAAGGCGCTTGGCATGAAGGCGCTCGCGCTTACGGATAACGGTTCGTTGTATGGCGCGGTGGAGTTTTACAAAGCGTGTAAAGATGCAGAAATTTCGCCAATTCTTGGCGCAGACATTTACGTTGCGCAGCACGGGATGACGGATCGCAGACCGCGATTGGACGATCGGCCGTATCGCTTAGTGCTTTTGGTAGAAAACGAAGAGGGCTATCGTAATTTGTGCGCGATTGTTTCTGCGGCGTTTTTGGAAGGTTTTTACTATAAGCCACGCGTGGATAAGGCGTTCTTGCGTGCGCATTCGCGCGGTCTTATTGCGCTTTCCGGAAGCGTGAGCGGGGAAGTGGCGCATGCGGTGCTTGGCGACGAGCATGAGAAAGCGCGAACGTTGGCGCTGGAGTATCAGGATATTTTTGGCAAAGGGAATTTCTATCTGGAGCTTATTCATCATCCAGACATGCCGCGCCAAGTGCAGGTGAACGATGCGTTTGTTGCCATCAGCACGGAATGCGACATCCCACTCGTTGCCACAAAGAACGTGTTTTATTTGGACCCTGACGATCGCGAAGGGTACGAAGCGCAGTTGTGTATTCAGCGCAGCAGGACGCTCGAGGATTTCCGCAGAACGTCTACTGATGACGTGGATTTATCGTTCGGTACTCCACAAGAGGTGATGACGGCGTTTGCTCACGTCCCCGACGCACTTGCGAATACCCGTCGAATTGCGGATCGCATTCAGTTTGCCATGGAGCTCGGTCATAACTTCTTGCCGATCTTTCCGTTGCCCGAAGGAAAAACCGACAACGACGTGATGCACGAGCTTTGTGTGACGGGGCTCAAGGAGCGATATGCCGATCCTATTCCACCGAACGTGATGGAGCGATTCGAGTATGAATTCAGCACCATTGTGAAGATGGGATTCTCGTCATACTTCTTGATCGTGCAGGACTACATCAACTGGGCAAAAAAGAATGGCGTGCTTGTGGGGCCGGGGCGCGGATCTGCGGCGGGATCGATTGTGGCGTATGCGCTCCGCATTACTGATATTGAGCCGTTGCAGTACGGGCTCTTGTTCGAGCGCTTCCTGAATCCGGATCGCGTGTCGATGCCGGATATTGATACGGACTTCGCGGACAGAGGCCGCGGAAAAGTACTTGAATACATCACGCAGAAGTACGGCGCCGATCATGTGGCCGGTATTATCACCTTTGGAACGCTCATGCCGCGCGCGGCGGTGCGCGATGCAGCGCGCGTGCTTGGCCTTTCGTTTCAAGAAGCAGACGTGATTGCAAAAGTGGTGCCTGCGCCAATTCAGGGCAAGCACACGCCGCTCAAGGTTGCGATTGTGGAAGCGCCAGATTTGGCGCTGTTGTACAACGGCAACCCAATGGTCCGCCGCGTGGTGGATCTGGCAATGAAACTTGAGGGCAATCCTCGTCACGCATCGCAGCATGCGTGCGGCATTGTGATCGGCGATCGTCCGCTTGTGCAGCGCGTGCCGCTCCAGCAAGGGCAGCATGAAGACATGGCGCTCGTCACACAATACTCGCTCAACTCTGCGGAAGCGGTTGGGCTCGTCAAAATGGACTTTCTTGGGCTTTCGAACTTAACCGTCATTGAGGATGCGCTCGATATTATTCGTGCGGTGCACGGCGAGACGATTGATCTCGACAACGCGTCGCTGAATGACGCAACCACATTCGACTTGCTCGGTCGTGGTGAGACAACCGGCGTGTTCCAGCTGGAATCGGACGGCATGAAGCGCTACATTCGCGAGCTACAGCCGAGTGCGTTTGAGGACATTATCGCCATGGTGTCGCTCTATCGTCCTGGCCCAATGCAATTCATTGAGAGCTTTATTCGCAGAAAGCACGGAAGTGAAAAAGTGAAGTACGAGCATCCGCTCATGGAAAATGCGTTTCGGGAAACGTATGGTATTCCGGTGTATCAGGAGCAGGTGATGCAAGTAGCGAAAGATATGGCGGGCTTCACGGGTGGTGAAGCAGACACGCTGCGCAAAGCCATGGGGAAAAAGATCGCGGAGCTCATGGCAAAGATGCGGGTGAAGTTCATTGAGGGGTCGATGAAAAACGGTGTGAAAGAAACGGTTGCTGCCGCGGTGTTTCAAAAGCTTGAGGATTTTGCGGCGTATGGGTTCAATAAGTCGCACGCGGCGTGTTACGCCATGATCGCGTATCGCACGGCGTACTTAAAGGCGCATTATCCTGCCGAGTTTATGGCTGCGCTCATGAACTCGGATTCTGGGAATATCGATCGTATTACCATTGAGGTTGAGGAATGTCAGCGCATGGGGCTCACGGTGATGGCGCCGGATATTAACGAATCGTTCGCGGGCTTTGCGGTGGTGAAAGATACGAAGAATATTCGCTGGGGGCTTTCCGCGATTAAGAACGTTGGTGAAGAAATTGCGGAAGAGATTGTGCGCGAGCGAAAAACAAATGGGCCGTATGCCGACCTTGCGGATGTGCTTGCGCGCGTGAAGTCGCACGCATTTAATCGCAAAACACTCGAGGCGCTTGTGAAGGCGGGTGCGCTGGATCGGTTTGGTGATCGGTCCACGCTTGTGGGCAATTTAGACGTGCTTGTGATGGTGAACAAGAATATCCAGCATGAGATTGCGCGCAATCAAACGTCGCTCTTTAGTGTGGGGCCGGATATCGTGGAACATAAAGTGGAGTTTCGTTCGTGCCCACCAATTCCGATGAGCTTACTGATGACGTGGGAAAAAGAGTTGCTCGGGCTGTACGTGTCGTCTCACCCCGCGAAATTGTTCTACGAGCAGTTTATGCCGTACGTGAACAAGGCGAGCTCCATTCCAGGGTATGACGATGGTGCGATGGTGAAAGTGGCTGGCGTGATTAGCACGGTGAAGCAGATTTTTACGAAGAAGAAAAATGAGCCAATGGCGTTTGTGCGGCTTGAAGATCCATCTGGGAGTATTGAGTGCGTGGTGTTCCCAAAGCTCTTTGCGCAAATTCGTACGAAGTTGAATCCAGACGCCATGGTGATCATCACCGGAAAAGTCTCTGAGCGAAAGCGCGACGAATCGGAAAACGTGGAGTACTCCGTTTTGGTCGACGCAATGATTGGATTTGGAGAAACGGACATCACCGCCATGACCGAGATGTTGCGTGCAGGGATTTGGCAGGACGGGGGAGGCGTTCCGGAGAGCGAAACGCTTCCACAAGAACCAAAGCAGTCAGCACTGCCGGGCGTATCGAACGGCCTCTCGATCATCGTCCCTCAAAGCCCAACGCACGACATGATCAGCCGGCTCCGCGACATCTTCCGCGCGCATCCCGGCCGCGCACCGGTGTACCTCCTTGTGGAATCTGGCGGACAAATGCGCAAAGTGAGCACTGAATACTCCGTCGACCTTTCCAAAACCGTCATCGATGCAGTCGGTGAAGTGGTTGGCGCGGAGAATGTGAAGACGTAAAAACAGAGAAGACCGCGCGGGGCGCAGCCTTCTCGTTGAAGGCCGGCCGCCTGCGCGGTCAGGGTTGGGGTTCGGTTGGCGCGTTCGCGTCCGCCTCTCGCTTCACGGCGTCCATGTCGAGCGGGCTGCGGTTGTCGAAGCTGTCCCAGTACTTCACGCGTCGCCTTGGAAGGAGACGCTCGGGGAAGAAGGTCATCGTATCAAACACCTGGATTGCGGTGACCGCGAAGTGCAGGGTGATCACCGGCGCATCAATGACGCTCGGGTCGATCTCGATGCGTGTCACGAGCCGGAGCAGCGCCTCCGTTTCCGTGGTAGGGATTTCTCCCTTGAGATCGAAGGGAGAGTGCCCCCAGCAACCGTCGGCGAAGCAGTAGGCCGCATAGCGTTCCAGTTGAGCAGGGATCGCATCAACACCCCTGGTGAAATATGCGACGCGCTGGATCTCGACGTTGAGGAGCTTGCTCCCGATGGCGCTGTGTACCTGGTACCTTCCCATGCTGTTCAGAAGGTCGAGGAAGAGCCGGGTAAGAAACTGGCCGAGGACGGGCTGATACATGGCGTTTTCCGAGCGAAGGTGCGGGTGTCTTCGTGGGCCAAGGCAGCCAACGTCGACGAGGAAATGTAGCGGATTCCGATGTTTTGTGCAACCTTGCGGGCTAATTTACGAAAAGAATCAGATCAAAAACAGAGAAGACCGCACCTTGGGCGCGGCTGCTCGTTGAAGCTGGCCCGCAGTGCGGTCAGGGTTGGGGGACAAGGCGGAGGTGCGGTGCGGGGCGACCTCTCTGCGCGATTGTCGCAATGTCGACGGGCGTGCATTCCACGTCCCACGGGGGTCCTGCAAACGTCTCAGGTCCTGAGGCGTTTGGCGGGAAGAGGATGACGATGAAGCCCTGAGATTCAAACCAGAGTTTCGTACGGCGGCTTGGAAGGATCTGTATCCTCACGTACCTGAAATCGTTCAAGAGGATCAGTTCGCCGTACGTTCTTGCGGTCCAGTCTGCGCGTTCCCGGGGACGAAAATAGCGGGTAGTACACGGGAAGACGATCGTTGCATCAACGATGCGAAACGATTCGGTGACTGGACCGAACACAGTGATCTGGCCACTGATGCGCGGATAGAGATTGATGATCTGGATCTGGCCGCCAATGAAGAACGAGGCAGATCCGATGAGTTGTGCGAGTTCTGCGTCGGTCATTCGGAACCTCCAGCGCCAGGATGCTATACTTCGGGGGTATGGTCAAAGCATCTCGTGGGACGCAGCCACTGTCGCGGTCGCTGAAGGTGTATCAGCGCATTGCGGTGGCATTTGTGTTCATGACATTTTTCCTGCTGTTGGCGGTGTTGTACTTGTCGGTTTCCCGGGCAACGATCACGGTGGTGGCGAATCCAAGAGTGGTGGCGGTCGATACTGAAGTGATGGCCGTGGCTACGCCAGATGAAGAGGGGGAGCTGAGCGGCGTGGTGGTACAAAAATCGTTTACCGCTGAAGAAATTATTTCGTTGCCAAGCGACGGCGCGACTGCCGTGGAGGAAAAGGCGGGTGGAAAGGTAACGTTGATCAACGAAACGAGCTCGGCGCAACCGCTCGTGGGAAACACGCGTTTGCTTTCTCCCGATGGTGTGCTCTTTCGCATCGACGCATCAACGGTCGTTCCTGCAAATGGCCAGGTGGACGTGATTGCACACGCGGATGTCCCAGGACTGTCGGGTGAGATTGGTCCAACGCAATTCACCATTCCTGGGCTTCCCGCATCGCTCCAAACGGAAATTTATGCGGTGAGTGTGGAAAGTATGAAGGGAGGCGTTGCGTACAAGCGCGTGCTCACACAGAAGGATATTGATGATAGCGTGGCGTCCGTGGCGAACACGCTGTTCGAAACGGCGAAAGCCGACCTTGCGCAAGGCATTGATCGCGCGGTGTTCCAGGGCGATTCGTATGCGATGTTTGTGGCGTCGCAAGGCGCAAGCGAAAGTGCTGGTGCAGAGGTGGGGACGTTTACCGTTATGGTCACCATCGACGTAACTGCAGTGTATTACGATGCAGATTCGGTAAAGCGCTATGCACTTTCGCAGTTGTACGCCCGCGTTCCTGACGGATATGCTGCGCAAGATATCGCGCCCGATGCCGTGCAAATTATTGTGAAAGGCGCCGATGTGAAGACGGGAAGTGCGACTCTTGGTGTGTATTTGGAGGGTAAGGCGCTGATCGCAGCGGATTCGCAGGTGCTCAATAAGGATCGCTTCGTTGGGCGCGCGCCGAATGAGGTGCTTACGCTCTTGCGCGCATCAGATGCAGTAAAAGACGCATCCGTGAGCTTCACGCCGTTCTGGCTTGAGCGCGTGCCGACACTGAAGGATCACATTAAAATCGTGATCACGGAGTAATCCACTGGTCGCTTGCGTTCATTTTTCGGTTCGATGTATAGTCGTTTTATCGGCAGTGACCGGGCGACCAACCCGCGAGCCGATTACAAAGTTAGGACTTTCTCATTTTGCAAAAATGAAAAAATCCTATACAGCGAAAAGTGCCTCAAGACTCTTGAGGAATTCGGGTGGAACCGCCCCGTCAGACGGGGC
>CAZVBP010000016.1:13084-15364 GCA_964625515.1 uncultured Gammaproteobacteria bacterium | reverse complement strand
GCAAAGAGCGCAGGAATTAGGAGTTCTTTTCGATGCATGATGGTGTGAGGAATGGTGATGACGGTGAGTATTGCAAAGCAATACGCAAGTGCTTGTGGGGTGGTGGTCACGAAGTTCCCGAGTGCAAGCAAGAGCACAATGACCCCAATCGAGAGCCGACGGATTGCAATCACGAGGGTGATTGCGGCAAGGACTGGTACAAGAAGCACGTCAATGAGCGACAGCGGCGCGCTGGTGGCAAAATGCGTAAAGATTTCGAGTGCGTATTCACCAATGTAGTACATGGGCTTTGGCGTGATCGTGCCGAATTCCACAATGTGGGCAATGGTTGCGCGATGCAGAAATGGATCGAAACCATATCCGAGTGGAAAGATCACGGACGCAGAGCAAAAGAGTGACAGAAATGATGCGAGTAGGACAATCGACCCCGCAGAGGCGTGTTTTTTTGCGAGGAGGAGAAATCCCGACAAGAACGAAACGCCGAGCGCGAGAATCGCGATTGGGGAAATGACGTGCCATGGCGATCGAACTGCGTCGGTGATCGGCGTTGCGCTTATTGCCGTCCACCACGCTGCGAGCGCGATGATCGCGATCAACACGATAGGAAATGCAGTTGGAGCCTTCAAAAGATGCAGCAGGGAGAATTGGTTCTGCGTGAGGGGTTGTTGCGTCCTGCGTGCCGATTGTGTTGCGATGAGTATGCCGATCGTTGCGATCACTGCGCCGATGCCAAACGTCAACGGTGTTACGACGCTGGTGTAATAGATGATGGTGCCCACGACGGTGAAGACTGCGAGCGTTGCCATACTTCCAATCGCGATTCGTAATGCACGCGACTCATGAGGAAGCGCTTTTGCGCCAATACGCGATCCGAGCGCGAGGACGAGGAGCGTGGTGAGGATTGTTTGGAGGAGAGAGAGCCACATAGCGTATAATTCAAGCATCCTTTGCATGGTACACCAGAATGTCCTTATGTCGCACCGAACATTCGCCAAGCTCTACCCACACGATTACGTGATGCGCGCCACGGTGCTTCGGCTCATTCCAAAATGGATTCGGCCGAATCACATTACCATCTTGCGCATGCTCATGACCCCGTTTGTGGTATGGGTGTTGTTTTTGGGTGATTATCGGCTTGGGATACCATTGTTTATTTTTGCTGCATTTACTGATGCGCTTGATGGCTCGCTCGCTCGTGTGCGCAAGCAAATTACTCCGTGGGGAGTCTTTTTCGATCCGGTTGCCGACAAGCTCCTCGTGGGTGGCGTTGCACTCACTGTGGCATTACAACATTTCCATCCGATTCTTGTTTTCGTTGCCATTGCGCTCGATCTTTTGCCTGCGATGATTTTCACTGCTCGGAACAATAAGGAGAGTCACATGATGGCTGCAAATATCTGGGGCAAAACAAAGATGGTGCTCCAATTTGTTTCCATCACCTGTCTCTTATTTGGTGTGTTCCTTGGCATTGCCCCGCTTGTGATTGCAGGTGAAGTGACGCTCGGTATTTCATTGATCTTTGCAATAATTGCCGCGGTGACGTACTCATTGTAGGTATGAGTACTCGCATTCGCTGGATGATTCGCGGCAGCATCCTTCTCATTGTGGCGTGCACCATGGGCTGGTTGATGGTGGGAACCGGTGGTGTGTTTCCGTCTCCGGATGAAAGTGCAAATGCGTTTTTTGCGCGTACATTTTCGGCGACCGGATCGTTTTGTGCACCTGAGCCCATGAACGATCTTGCGGAGGGGATGCTTCACCCACGATCGATTATTGCGCCAGGCACGTGCTTACTCCCCACCACGTTTCTCGGGTTTCCAATCATTGCGGGTGTGGTGCAATGGCTTTTTGGCGGTGTATCGATGTTTTTCATCACCCCGTGCCTCGCAATTGCGGGCATCGTGGCCATGTGGTGGACGGTGCGTGCACTCACAAAAAACGAATTGCTCGCCGATGTTGCATCGCTACTCTTCCTGACGCATCCTGCGTTCTGGTACTACAGCGGGCGAGTGATGATGCACAATGTTGCGTTTGTGTCGTTGATGATCATCGGTGTTGCGCTGTTTGTGTATGCGCATCATCAACGCAATCGCTGGATTGCGTTGATCAGTGGCATGATCGTTGCGATTGGATTCTCGGTTCGGCTCGTGGAGCTTCCTGTTGCGCTCCTCGTGATCGGCGTCGTCGGCATTGCATACCGGCGCACGATTTCTTGGCGGATTGTTTTGTGGTGTGGCGTTGGCGCTGCGGTTGTTGCGCTTGGATACGCAATGGTCAATG
>CAZVBP010000016.1:0-12984 GCA_964625515.1 uncultured Gammaproteobacteria bacterium | reverse complement strand
GTGGACAACCCCGATCCTCGAGCATTCACGATTGGAAATTCGCATGCGCGGTACTGGCTTCCGCTGTTTGCGGCATCGAGTGTGCTCGCGGCGCATGCGTTGATCGCGCTGCGCCATCGCATCTTTGGCACGTCGAAGGCCGGAGGCGTTGTCCTTGCGGTTGTAATGATGACGATCATGGGATTGCATGCGCGAGTCGTGTTCGGTGGCACCGATGGATTTGTTGCCACGCGCGCCGCGATGCACACGTTTGTGGAGAAGCGTGCGGTGATTCTCGACGCAACCGAATCAGATGCGGTTCTTATCGTCGATCGCGCTGATAAGTATCTTTTTCCCCATCGTCGCGTGATCGTTCCACTGCGATCGGACGCAACGTACGCTATTATTCCAACACTTCTCGATCATGCGCCGATCTATTATTTTGGCATTACCTTGCCGGCGATCGATCTTGAGCATCTCAATGAGGATCGATTCAAAAAGGATGATCTCGAAATCGTGCATGTGCTCACGATTCAAGAAGAATCGCTGTACCGTATTGATCATCGCAGTGTGATTGACTTATGAGAAATGTGCTCATCAAAACGCTGATTGTCATCGCGGCGATCGCCCCGCTTGTTTGGCTGTCATTGCGCGCCGCAGCGCCAGGCGGGGAGCGTGTCGTCACATGGTCACCGGGGGAGCGATCACCGTTTGTGCAATCGTTGCTTCCTGCGGAGCGCGTGTCTGAGGTCAAGAAGGATTGGAACGGCGATGCATACGTCACCATCCAGAATGAACCAGTGTATTTCTCTGCGTTTGCTCCATCGCCTGATTTTTCCTCGGTCACCGTTGATGTTGCGTTTCAACCGCGCGATGCATTTGCTCTTGAACTTGGTGGCATGACGAATGTTGCCGCATACGCGTTTGATTTTCGCGCATTGTCGAATCGCGCTGTTGAACAATTGGATTGGACCGTTCTTCCCGATCTTTCCAACGATCGTGCGACGATGGTTTTTGCAAAGGATGACGTTCGTGCCACGGAAAGTGATTTTTTCAAGAATATGCCCAATCGCGCGGCAATCGCGACGTATCGCACCACGTTGCCAGGCGTGTATCGCGAGCCATCATACGTGCCGCTTGGACGTGCGCAGACGTTCAATGTCTCGCTGCGTGGGAGTCATGAGTATCTGACGTATATCAAGAATGAACCGTTTTCGCTTACGCTGACCTATCACGATATTAATCGCACGTTTGGGGAAGACAATGGATTCGTCCGTGTCGTGAACGAAGCGGGGGAGACGATGCGAGAAGTTGCGATTGTTGACGATGGGAATAGCTCACAAGATCAGCGGTACGCATTACAAACGCTGACGATCGAGGGACGCGATTGGTCGGAAGGGGTGTATCGTGTCATCTTGTCGGGAACGTCGGATGTGATGTGGCGAACGATCGTCACGACGCAACGATACGTCACGTTCAAGAATCGTTTATTTATTGGTGACGATGTGGGATATTTGCCAGAGGATCGCATCACCGATTTCTTGACCAACAGCGCATCGGTCACGCTCGAAACGTTTCATGCAGACTCTGCACAACATGTGACGATTGGATCGCAGCAGGTGCTGATCCCGAAGAGTCACGAAAAGCATTCCGTCATGATTGCCGATGGCGGCATCGTCCAAGGTCGAACAGATGCGGGCGATGTGAAAATCACGGGCGATGGCAAATTCAGCCTTTCGCGTGCATCGTTCTTCGATCCCGACCCTCGGACGCTCACGGTGACCACAAATCTGGACGACACCGCCTTGCGGTACCTTGTTGCGTCTGTTCCGCCGGTTTCCGTGGAGCCGGATGGTTGGCGACGGGCAGCAATCACGTTTGCGCTGGCGGCACTTGAGCAAGAAAATGGTGCGTATAAATTTACACTGTCACTTCCAGGATTTATGGCCGATCAGCACACGGTGGATATCCATTCGATCAACATGACGTTTCACAAGGCGCCGATTTCGCTCGCAGAAGCCGTTGTGCAAGAGCTTCGCAGGTGGCGAGATGCGCTTCGTGATCGATTATTCGTGCTATGACGATTGCTCGCTTTGGATTTTCCGTTTCCCTTGGATTGTATGTCCTCCTTCTTCTTTTGGAGTACCTGCGGCCAGGCTTTGTGTCCACCGCAATGAATGTTCATGTGATCCTGTTGGGTGTGGTGGGTTTTGTTGTTGCTGATGTGATCATGATGCGTGGGAGAACCGCGCACGATCCTGATCGATCACCATCATTGTTCCATCAATTGACCGCCGGCGCAGGATCGCTCATCGTTGGAATTATTCTCGCGCTTGTCGCGTGGTCGATCGGGTCGATGTTTGGAGATTTTCGTTTGTTGTTTTCGCTGGCGATTGGTGGACTGACGCTCATTGTGCTCCGCAATAATTATTCCTTATAACACATTGCTATGACCTGTCTGTTCTGCGCGATCGTTGCTGGTGACATCCCATCCCAAAAGATTTACGAGGACGATGATGTGTTCGCATTCCTCGATATTCATCCCGTGAGTGATGGCCATACGTTGATCGTTCCCAAAGTGCATGCAATACACCTTTCCGAAGGCACGGTTTATGACGCAGAAAAGATTATGCGTGCAGTGTATCGTCTTGCGCCGGGCATCATGCGTGCCGTTGGTGCGGATGGGTACAATCTTGGGATGAATCATGGCGAAAGTGCGGGGCAAGAAGTGTCGCACACACATGTGCATCTGATGCCCCGAAAGGCTGGTGTTTCTCGTCGTTTTGTTCGAACAAATCCCACGGCTGAGGAGCTTTCCAGGATCGCTGATGCGATTCGTGCCGCATTGGAATAAATGTGGAGCATTTCCTTGCTTCGCGAGGGAAAAAACGATACTCTTTTCGGTACTATGACCATATTTGTCACCGGCGCCGCTGGGTTTATCGGGTCGAATTTTGTGCGGTATTGGTTGAAAGCGCACCCCGACGATTCGGTGGTTGCATATGATGCATTAACGTACGCGGGAAACTTGGAAAATCTCCGTGATGTTGAGCAAAACCCAAACTACCGATTTGTTCGTGGCGATATTGGTGATTATGCAGCGGTTCGCGCTGCGCTTGATGGGGTTGATGTGGTGGTGAATTTTGCTGCAGAATCTCATAACGATCGTGCGATTCTCGACCCGGGAATTTTTGTTCGCACCAATGTCCTTGGAACCGAGGTCTTACTTGCCGCTGCGCGCGATGCGAAGGTTTCTCGTTTCCATCATATTTCCACATGTGAAGTGTTCGGCGAGCTTGCGCTCGATGAAGAGAGGATGTTTGCCGAAGACGATGCATATCGTCCAAAAACCCCATACAATGCGTCCAAGGCTGCAGCGAATCATGTGGTGATGGCGTATTATCATACGTTCAAACTTCCGGTGACGATCAGTCATTGTTCCAATAATTACGGGCCGTATCAATTTCCAGAAAAAGTCATTCCAGTTTTTACGACCAATGCGCTTGAAGATAAGCCGCTCCCATTGTTTCGCACCAGCCAAAATCGTCGCGAATGGATTCATGTAGACGATCATGCGCGCGGGATCGATTGTATTTTGCAAAAAGGAAAAATCGGTGAAGCATACAACATTGGTACACGTGTCGAAAAGTCGGTGGAGGAAATTGCCGATCTTGTGCTGACCACGCTTGGGAAGCCACAGAGTTTAAAGACGTATGTGCCGGATCGTTTACAGCACGACATGCGCTACGTGCTCGACCCTACCAAGATTCAGCGCGAGCTTGGCTGGGAACCGACGATCCCGTTTGATGAGGGAATTCGCGACGTGATTCTTTGGTATCGCGACAATCCAGAGTGGTGGAAGAACTGTAAGAGCGGTGCGTATCAAGAGTATTACGATCGGTACTACTTGGATCGTCTTGGAAAGCTGTAATTGTCGTGTATGCATCGTCGCGTCGTTATTTTTGGTGGAGATGGAAATCTTGGTTCCGCGCTTGTGAAGGAATTCACGATTGCGGGCGATTCGGTGACATGGTCGACACGGAAGGATTGTGATGTGACGGTGCCTACTGCAATCGAATCGTATCTTGCCCAGCACCCGGCAGATCTCGTCATCAATGCCACGGCGTATAACGCAGTGGATCTTGCAGAATCCGAGCCTGGCAGGTCTGTTGCATTTGCACTCAATCAGCATGCGCCAGAATTGCTTGCCCGCGCCGCGAAGAAAATCGGAGCGCAGTTTGTTCATTTCTCATCCGATTATGTCTTCTCGGGCGATGCAGCGTCGATTTTCGAGGAGGATGCACATACGGAGCCGATGAATGTGTACGGCAAAAGTAAGCTCGCAGGTGAAGTTTCCGTTCGTGATGCGCACGATGCCGCGTATATTATCCGCACGTCACGATTGTTCGGGCCGCAGGGAACATCGCCAGATTGTAAACCGAGTTTTGCAACGATGATTGTGCAGCGCGCGCTGACGAAGCCATCAGTGACGCTCGTGGACGAAGAGTTTGCATCGCCAACATACACGGTCGACCTCGCAATCGCGGTACGCACGCTTCTCGACGAATCCTATCCCGCGGGAACGTATAACTTAGTGAACGAAGATGATGGAGTGACGTGGAAAGGATTTGCGGAGGAGATTTTTGAAGTGCTTGCGATTGATCCTGTGCGATCGTCGGTGGACGGTGCCGCATTCGTCCGTCCTGCGCAACGGGCACAATCCACGATGCTCGCAAACACGCGCGGCCCGAAATTGCCGTCGCGTCGCGATGCGTTGGCACGATTTCTGCTCGGCCCGTCGAAAAAGGGAATGCAGATCGAGCTCACGGGTATTCCCGGATTGTTCGTCTATACTCCTGCACGATTTGGCGATGAGCGAGGATGGTTCTCGGAAATTCTTAGCATGACCACGCTCAAGAATCTTGGTTTGCGCACCGATGTTGCGCAGATCAACGAGGGGCAATCGTTGAAGGGGGTATTTCGCGGGTTACATTTTCAAGCACCGCCGTTTGGCCAAGCGAAACTCGTTGCGTGCACCGCGGGATCATTTTTTGATGTTGTGGTGGACATTCGACCCTCGTCGCCAACGTACGGCAAGTATTTTGCACTGGAATTGAGCGCAGAGAACGGGAAGGCGTTGTACGTTCCGGAGGGGTTTGCCCATGGAATGATGAGCCTTGAGGACGGATCGCGTATTCGATACACCGTTTTTGGGAGCACGTGGGAAAAGTCGTCGGAAGGCGGTTTACGCTATGACGACCCGGCGCTTGCGATCCCGTTTCCAGCGATCGATTCTGAAATCTCCGCTAACGTTCGCGATAGTTCCTGGCCCTTGTTTGCCGAGTTTTCCTCGCCATTTACAGACCCGCTGTAACTGATAACCTGCTTCCATATGAAAGCGTTAATTGCTGCAGGAGGACGCGCAACAAGACTTCGTCCCATTACGTGGACACGGAATAAGCATCTTATCCCATTGGCGAATACGCCAATGCTTGCGAATGCGATTACAAAATTGGTCGATGCAGGGATTACGGATATTGCCGTGAATACCAATCCAGGAGATACAGAGATTCCGGCAGTCTTCGGTGATGGTTCGGCATATGGTGCAACGCTCACGTATATTGAACAAAGCGGCGGTGCACTTGGGATCGCGCATGCGGTGAAAAACGCGAAAGATTTTCTTGGCACGGATCCGTTCGTTTTTTATCTTGGTGATAATATTATTCTTGGGAGTTTGCGGCGATTCGTGGATCGGTTTGAGCGTGAAAATCTTGATGTGCTTCTTGCGCTGTCACGTGTTCCGGACCCGGAGCGATTCGGCGTGCCGGTGATTGAAAATGGACGAGTCATAAAAGTAATTGAAAAACCCAAGGAGCATATTTCCGACTTTGCAGTGACGGGAATATATGTGTACTCGTCAAAAGTATTCGACGCGCTGAATGATCTTGCGCCCAGCGCACGAGGCGAATATGAAATTTCTGATCTCCATACGCTCATGATTTCGCGTGGCGCATCGGTGGGGTTTGAAGAGATCACGGGTTGGTGGAAAGACACCGGAACGCCAAAAGATTTGCTGGACGGGAATGCGCTCTTGCTTGCGGAGCGACCGTCGTGGCGTGTGCGTCAAGAAGGGATTGTTGACTCATCTGCAGTGTTGCGCGGTGATGTTTCCGTTGGGAAGGGGACGGTGATCGGCAGGGATGTGATTATTCGCGGGCCGGTTGCCATTGGCGAAAAGGTGACACTGACCGATTGTTATATTGGTCCGTACACATCGGTGGGTGACGGGTGCACGATTCAAGGGTCATCGGTAGAAAATTCGATCATCTTTTCCGGAGTCACGATTCGTGATTGTCATGTGGTCGATAGTCTTCTTGGGCAAAACGCGACGTTATCGAAGTCGCCAACGCATCCGCCCCGAGGTCATCAGCTTGTTGTTGGCGATAATGCCAATGTGCAATTATGACGAGTGACACGCCAAAACTTTCTGTCATTATCGTGAGTTGGAACGTTCGCGATCTCTTACAGAAGAATCTCACACAGCTGCACGTGCTGCAGCAGAGCGAAGGCCCGTTTGAAGTGTATGTCGTGGATAACGGCTCGCATGACGGATCGGCACGGATGATTCGCGAAGACTTTTCGTGGGTTCATTTGATTCACAATGACTACAACGCCGGATTTGCTCACGCGTGCAATCAAGCGCTCGCGCATGTGCAAGGAGAAGTTGTTGTCTTGTTGAATCCAGATATGTTTGTTGATGCGGGGACGTTCTTCCGTACGCATCAGGAATTGACGCAGCGGCACGATATTGGCGTGCTTGGTGTTCGTTTGCTTGATGATCAGGGCAATGTCATTTCGTCAGTTCGTCGTGATCCAACGGTTTTCAATCAACTCGCGATTCTTTTAAAACTTCCCCGACTTTTTCCAACCATGAATCGACGATATTTGTGTGCAGATCTTGACCTTTCGCTTTCTCAAGACGTTGAACAAGTCCGTGGATCGTACTTCGCGTTTCGGAGAGAGATTCTTGCGCGTGTTGGTTTGTTTGATGAGCGCTTCTTTTTGTGGTTTGAAGAAGTGGACTTTTGTCGCCGTGTGCGATTACACGGCTTTTTGGTGCGGTATTGTGCGGACGTGACATGTCGAGATTTTTTTGGGCGGAGTTTTGCACAAGTGTCGGTATTCAAAAAACAGAGGATGTTTTTTACAAGTGCATTGAAATACTTTTTAAAGTGGGGACTTGCGTAGCGCTATGCGACTTTTGCTTCAACTGTCTACGTATCACGGCGCGAAGTATCTTCCCGCGCTTTTTGATTCGCTTTGCGCACAAACGGATCGCGATTGGCAATTTGTGATTCGTGATGATGGATCTGCGCCGGACGCGCTCCACGCAATTCGTGCGGTGCTGGAAACGTACAACGATCAATTATCTTTCTCATTTTTTGCCGAGGAAAATCTTGGATTCGCGGGATCGCATCAGAAAATGTTTGCGCAATCGGATGAGGAGCTTGTTCTCTTGGTCAACCAAGACGTGGTGCTTACGCCAACGTACATCGAAAACGTGCGATCGGTCATGATGCAGCATAATGACGTTGCTGCAGCAGAAGGGGTAATGTTGCGGTGCACGTATCGTGATGATGGGGTTCCTATGTTCAGTTCCACGATCGATTCACTGGGATTTGCACGGACGCGATATCACAAGGTGTACGACATTGGAGCGGGAAAAACGTACGAACAAATCGCTGAGCCGTTCGTGGATCGATTTGGCGTGTCGGGATGTTTGCCGATGTATCGGCGTGCAGCGCTGGGAGGTGAGCTTTTTGATCCTGCGTATTGGATGTATAAAGAAGATGTTGACGTTGCTTATCGGTTGCACACGAGGGGATGGCGATCGGTGCTTGTGTCGACCGCACGTGCCTATCATGGACGCACGTTGCAGAGTTCGTTGCTGCATATCGGTGTCAGTTCTCGCATGCAGGAATACTCGTACCGCAATCATTGGCGGAATCTTGCTCGTCATCTCACGTGGCGTGATTGGATGCGCGATGGGTGGGCTATTGTGCCGTTTGAAGCGGCAAAGGTGGGCTTTATGCTTCTTCGATATCCGAACGCATTGTGGAATGTTGTTCGTTCTTCGCTTGGCGTATGACCTACGATATTGCAATCATCACTGTTTCGTCGAATAAGCTTTTAGATGAATGTTTGGCGTCGGTTGCGCGTGCAATGCATACGTCGCCGCTCCGAACGTGTTTTGTGCTCGTTGATAATGGGTCAACCACATTTTCTGCATACGAAAAGGTTCGATCGATCATTCCTGATGCGGTGATTATTTTGCGCGAGAAGAATTACGGGTTCGGAAAATCGTGTAATCGCGGTACTCAAGAAATTGATGCAAAGTATTACTTTTTCCTCAATCCCGATACAGAACTTGTGACGGTGGATGCGCTCGATCGTTTTTATGCATTTGTGCAGCAGAATCCTCGTGCAGGGATTGTTGCCCCACGTATTCAGCACTTTTCTGGTGAGCATCAGGAAACATGCAGACGTTTTCCGGCGTGGTATATGCCTATCGTCCAACGCACATGGCTCGCGCGTACGAAATTTGGGCAACGATATACAGAGCATTTCTTGATGCGGACCGTGTCGTATCAGTCCACGCGCTTGATTGATTGGGCGCAGGGGTCCGCGTTGTTTCTTTCTGCGGAGTTGTTTGCACAGCTTGGGGGATTCGATGAGGGATTTTGGATGTACTTTGAAGATATTGATCTCTGCAGACGTTCTTGGGAGCAGTATCGACCGGTATACTATTATCCTGATGTGGTGATTCGTCATTTGTACGGAAAAGCGTCGGATGTTGCTGGAAATTATTTCCGTCAACTTATCGTGAATCGTGCATTCCGTGCCCATCTGGTGAGTTGGATAAAGTATTTTTGGAAGTGGCGTCGCCCGCTTCGTTTTACGGCTGAACCGCCTGCGTTTCAATAATGAGTATGCCTCCAAGAATTGCAGTGCAAATTCTCACGTATGCAAATAGTCAAGGAGAGCGCGATGGCGTGCGACGTTTGAGAGATTCATTGCTCGCGATGAATTATCCGAAGGATGCTTGGTGTATTGTGGTCGTTGATAATCCGTCAACGCAAGGAAACTTGCGTGCGTATCTCGCTGATGAATGGATGACGGAGAGCGAACGGCGTTTGCCGAAAGTATTTGTGTTGCCACAAGAGCGCAATACCGGTTTTGCAGGTGGTCACATGATTGGTCTTGCGGCATCGCGTGCATGGGGAGCGGAGTATGTGTATCTGCTTAACCAAGATGCGTACGTGGATTCTGAGATGCTCGCGCGCATCGTTGCGCACGCTGAAGCGCATCCCAACGCGGCCGTGCTACAGTCGCGCGTGATGCTCGCACAAACACCGGACCGTCTCAATTCATGTGGGAATGCATTGCACTATCTTGGGTTCAGTTTTTCCATCGATGCGGGGGCGGTGTATCGCTCCGAGCAATCGTTGTCGCTTCCGATGTTTTGTGCGAGTGGTGCGGCGGTGTTGGTGCGCATGAGTGCGATCGAAAAGATTGGACTCTTTGCACCCGAGTATTTTCTGTATCACGAAGACGTTGATCTTTCGTGGCGTGCACGGCTTGCGGGATATGACGTTTCCGTAGTGCACGATTCCGTTGCGTTTCATCATTACGAGTTCATGCGGAGCATTTCGAAGGTGTATCTCATGGAGCGCAATCGTCATTTCACGAATTTTGTGAATTACGAATGGCGCACGTTGGCTATTCTTGCGCCCATGGCGTTGGTGATGGAAATTGGGACATTCTTTTTTGCGGTGAAATCGGGATGGGGGAGGGAGAAGGTGCGATCGTGGATGTTTTTCCTGCTCCCATCCACGTGGAGGCTGATTGCCCAGCGTCGCGCACACGTCCGCACGTTCCGAGCGGTGAAGGATCGCGAGATTATGAAGAACATGTGCACGATTATCACGAATCAGGAGATCGACAATCCGCTTCTCACCCATATCGTCAACCCCATCATGACCGGGTATTTCCGCCTGATCACCCGTCTTTTTTTCCGATAGCTCTTCGGCCGGGCAATCGATAAAACTCGCAGTCAAAGCTAAGCTTTGACCAAAAGATATTCAAAATTGTTGGTGATTTCGTCAGAATTAAAAAGTCAAAGCTAAGCTTTGACTTTTTGTAGCATCGGTGGTCGGGTTCTTTGTTGCGAGTAGGATCGCTTCCGTGGTAGGTTTCTTGGCCGGTTTCCGGCAGACACTTCATGCTTCCGCATACGCGGAGGGAAGGAACACGAGATGACCCAGTCCCGGATGAGTGACAGCGACCGCAATCTGGCAATCCTCATGTTGGTGCGCCAAGGTGGGTATGAACAGATGTTGCGTATGGCGTTGGGAGATGATTTCGACTCCTACATGCTGTATTTGGCGCAAGCTACAGCAGGCGAAGAGGACGGACTGGCTTGGCTCGCCGAGAGCATCGCTCGCCACCCCATTCGTCGCACGTTGGTGCTCACTGGCCAACGGGGTATGCAGATGGATGGGCACTACAATCCTGTGTTGAACGCGATGGAGCGGGTGCTGCAACAGCTCGCACCGGTGAGTGCGCGAGGAAGGCATGCCCAATGTCGTGACACGTCGGTGCCGAACGCAACGTACGCGATCTTCAGCGGCGGTGGGCATGACACTCACAATTCCGGGTGGTACACCGGGGGCGAGATGGTTGGACTGCTCAACAGGAAGACGCGACGCAAGTTCGTAGATCTCGTGCAGAACGAGTGTGTGTCACGTAATTTTGGCGAGCAGGCGCGGATGCTCGCGGCGCTTGCTCTCGTACGGAGGGTGGAACGCGTGGTGTTCGTGCATTCTCGTGCGCATATCGCGCGATTCGCCGCGAACATCTGTGGTGCATTGCAGATGATGATTAACGCTGAGAACGAGAATCTGCGGCATGCCCAGCAGCTCGCACGGGGAATTCTGGATCAGGGGCGTGAGACGGCAAACGTCACGAAAGAGATGTGGGTGCGGCTCTGTGAAGCGATGGATGTTCCGTTCTTCAAGATGCCCGAAGTGATCTTCGTGGCATGTGGGAACTGGGAGGATACCAACTCGTTCCATGCGGGAATGACGCAGACAGAAGATGCATTCGGCTCCGTGCGTCAGCCCATCGAAGGAGAAGCCCCTCACGTCACTTGGGGTGGCGAGTATGGCCCCCAGGGACTGATCGCTGAGCAGACAGGGATCCTGCGATATCTGCGTGTCTGCCCAGCAGCCAACCCTCGCGAGATGCTCGAGCTGATTCGTCAGAGCGAGCACGGTCGGTGAAGTGACCCGACGACGAAAGCGGCCTGTCCCTCCTGGGGACGGGCCGCGTTGTGCGTTTGGTGTGTTCCCCCCCCTCCTTACGAAGGAGCCTGCCTACCGGCAGGCAGGGGGGGGCAGGGGGCGGTTCGAGTAATTGCGAAGAACTCTCACCACCCCTAGCCCCTCCTCGGGGAGGAGGGGGACCACACTGACGCCGAACGCACTGACGCGAAATACAATCATGGTACGATCCTTGTGTGAAGTATGCATCGTCCGCTATTATCATTACTTGTCCTTGCGGGCGTTTCCGCAGTGTTGTTGTTTGGAACATTTCGTTAAACTTGCTGCCAAAGCTAAGCTTTGACCGAAAAATATTCAAGATCATTGGCGATTTTATCGAGATTACAAAGTCAAAGCTAAGCTTTGACTTTTCCTACCATTTTTGGCGAATTTTTTTGTTGCGATGCTCGTCGCTTTCATGGTAGGTTTCTTGGCCGGTTTCCGGCAATCAGCAGTGAGTAACTTCACCGTACGTCGGGAGGTGTGCAATGACGGAACATCAGGATCGGATGAGTGATGCTGCGCGCATGGAGCGTGTGATGGCGGCGTTGTCTGAATCCGGACATGAAGGCAGGGTGCGGGAGGAATGGGGAGGCACGTTTCCTGATCTGATGCGGTTCTTGGCTGTTGCAACCGCTCCCGCGGGGGACGGCCTCGTGGCACTGCGGGAGAGCATTGCACGCGGACCGAAGCGCACACTTGTGTTTGCGGGCGAGTTCGGAAACACAATGTCGCCGCTCAATGACCCGGTCGTGCAGTGCATGCAAGAGGTGCTTGACCTGCTTGTCCCGGTAAGCTACCCGATGTCACTCAGCCTCCTTGAGACTGAGGATCAGGAGGGACGCGCGCCGCTCCGCGTGGTGTTCGGCGGATGTCTGGACGCTTTGGTGCCTGCGAATTGTTCAGGATCAGGGTTTGCGTGGATGTACGGCCGACTGACGAAATGGCGCCATGCCAAATTCGCCTGCGCCGACGACCTGTCGCTTCAGGTCGACCAACGAGGCATGATCTGGGCATCCTTCGTGCATGCGCTTCGCGCGGAACGGGTGGTCTTCCTGCTTCCGCCCGCGATGATCGCGCGTGTGGCGGCGGCTGTCTACGGTGGACTGTCGGACATCCTCGGTGCGCGAAGCCAGCATCGCGCACTCAGTCGTACCCTCGCGCAGGTGAACGATGTGGACGCACGAAGGGCGGTATCGATCGTGTCGGATGCCGAGTGGCGCGCGGCCGCTGCTCACGAAGGGGATGTTTCGTGGCTCTGCAGCTTTCCGGAGACCATCTGCATCCCCAGTGGCGATTGGGACTTTCGGGGTCTGGGAACGCGCCTGACGGAGAAGGAGCAGGCATTCGGACCGATGCGCACATCGGACGTGTGTGCAACTGCCCTGATTGGCGGACACGTGTCCCGATATCTGCGGGAACAAGACCCTGTGGTGACGTGCAAGGCGGTCTCTACATCGCTCTCGCCAGTGCTCATGCTCAACATCCTGACAGGGAGTGAGCGCGGGTAGTGGTGTGTGACCAACGACGAATCGCGGCCCGCCTTATTGAGGACGGGCCGCGTGGTGCGGTGGGGGGGTGTGTGGCCGATGCGTTGCCCCTCCTCCCCGAGGAGGGGCTAGGG